>JAFYFU010000089.1 GCA_017543595.1 Ruminococcus sp.
AAATCAGGAAATTTATTGCCTTGGAATTAAAGACGGGGAGTTTATACCTCTTTTTAACGGTGATGATGATGTAGGAAACAATTATTTCATTTCTGACGGAACTTTTGAAACTGACAGCGAAAGATACAGTTTTCTCGCAGATATAGATGAAAATGAGCTGGTACAGAAAGGAGGAAAACATTACACAAGCAGCAACTATTTTTCATACTGTACGCCTATTACGGACGACAACGGGCTTGTTGGAGTTGTTATCTGGGAAAAAGATTGGTCGGAAGTGCGTAAAAATATATTCAAAGGTGCAGTAGCTATCGGTACATTTAATTTGTTCATGCTTTTCATAATTGCAGTTGTGCTTATGAAAATTTTTTACAAGTATCACAAGGAAAAAGTTGTTTCAGCCTTGAACGCCGAAAGAACCCGTGCCGAAATGTCCGTATGCACAAGAATACAGCAAAGCCGTAATCCCGATTTGAATAAAAAATTTAATGGGAGAAAAGACTTTGAAATCAGTGCTTTTATTCAGTCCGCAAAGGAAGTGGGCGGTGATTTTTATGACTGCTTCATGACAGACGACTGTCACCTCGGTCTGATTATAGGCGATGTTTCCGACAAGGGAATCCCTGCCGCCATGTTTATGATGAGTGCAAGTTCCCTGCTGAAAAGCGAACTCAAAAAAGGCATAAGCCCCGAACAGGCATTGAAAAGCGTCAATGAACAGCTTTCCGAACAGAATGATACCGAAATGTTTGTTACTATCTGGGCTGCGACAATCAATCTCATAACGGGAGAATGTAAAGTAGTAAATGCAGGTCATGAAAATCCCTTTGTGAAACGAAACGGCAAAGCTTGGGAAATACTTAAATATAAGCATATGATGGCTTGTGCGGTAACTCCGAGAGCAGTTTACAGACAGCACGATTTCAGGCTTGATGAGGGCGATATGTTCTTTGTCTATACTGACGGCATTACGGACGCAAAAAATAAAGAGGGTCTGCGTTTCGGCGAAAGCGGAATCTTAACTTCCCTGAACAACTGCACGGGAATCGGTGCGGAGGAAAGTACGGCTTGTATCATGAATGACATTAACGAATTTTCTGCGGATACCGAACAGTTCGATGATATAACAATGCTTTGTTTCAGATTCCTCGGAACGGATTCAATTAATCTGAAAGCCGAGGACGGCGAACTCGGAAAAGCTCTGGATTTTATCAGATATAAGGCGGAAAAAGCAGGGCTTTCCAAAAAAGATATTTCAGACCTGCGCCTCGCCTCAGAAGAAATATTCGGAAATATAATTGACTATGCTTATGAAGATACTGTCGGAGATGTAATTATTAAAGCAAGTTCTGACGGGGAAAAATTCTCCGTTGAGTTTACCGACTACGGCAGACCTTTTGACCCGACACAAAAAGAAAATCCCGATATTGCCGAAAAAGTATCCGAACAGCAAATAGGCGGTCTCGGAGTTTATCTCGTTAAGAAACTTATGGACGATGTAAGCTATCGCTATGAGGACGCAAATATATTGACAATCACAAAAATAATACGGAATTATTCTTAATTCTCATATAATCCCGATTTTAAATAAGGAGAAAATTATGCTTGATATTAAAATTAACTCAGAAGGAAAAAAATTTATCGTTGCCCTCGAAGGCGACATTGACCGTACAACAGCACCCAACCTCGAAAGCGAAGTTCTTCCGAAAATAGAAGGCGCAGAAGAACTCGTCTTTGACCTCGCAAAACTTGAATATATATCTTCCGCAGGTCTGCGCTCTTTCCTGAAATTCCAGAAGCGTATGGATATAAGCGGTTCAATGACCATGAAAAATATAACGGCAGGTGTCCGTGAAATCTTTGAACTCAGCGGACTGGACAGCTTTTTCAGCATTGAGTGAACCGAACGGTGATTTTATATGGAGAGAAATGACCGCCTTATCAGAAAAAAAATATATAAATATATGTTCACAAGCGTTCTGACTACCGTTGCATTACAGCTTGGAAATGTCGTTGACGCTATGATTGTCGGAAATCTCATAGGCAGTACGGCAAATGCCGCAGTAAGTGCGGCTCTGCCCTTTGTTTATATTTTGCAGATTGCCGCTCTGCTTACGGGTACGGGCGGAGCAGTTACGATTGCGGTACTCCTCGGAAAGCGCAGGGCTGAGGACGCAGGACGGGTAATGGGCTTTGCAATGCTTGTAAGTCTTGTCTATCCGCTTATATTTATGATATTGACTCCCGTGACCGTTCCCGCATTTCTGAAAATAATGAAAATCAGCGGAGAACTCAGCGGAATGGTAAGAAGTATCACGACTGTATATTCTTTCGGTATGCCGATTATATCTTTCGTGATTGCCATGACATATATGATAAATGTTGACAGTCACCCGACTTTATCTTCATCAATGCTTATTGTATCGAATGTTGTGAATCTTGCCTGCGATTTTATTCTTGTAAAATTTACTTCTCTCGGAGTTACAGGCTCTACGCTTTCAACCGTAATCGGCTATGCAGTCGGGGGAATTATTTTCCTGCCGAAATATTTCAAAAGCAGGAACAGAATGGTAAAGCCCTCACTTCACGGATTAAGAGAAAATAATGTTATGCTCCTCACTTGCAGGAACGGCTTGCCGAATACCGTCAATATGATAATGACGATAGTAAAGGTATTTGTTATAAATTCCGCTGTTCTGCGGATACTCGGTGACAGTATGTTTACCGTGTTCTCGGTTGCAAATCATACCCAACAGATAACTCAGATGTTCCTTAACGGAGTGACTTCCGTTACCGCCTCGGTTGCAGGTGTACTCTGCGGAGAAAAGGACTTCTTCGGAATGAGGAGCGTCTTAAAGAGAGTATTTGTAATCGGTCTTTCGGTCGGAGTTGCCATAACTGCGCTATTCCTTGCATTTCCGCAGATTCTTGCGGATTTGTACGGCTTTAAGAATGAAGAACTGCGCCCCGAACTTTTTGCCGTACTGAGAATATTTTCTTTAAGTTTCGTATTCTTTGTGCTGAACAGCATTGTACAGAATTATTATAAGGTTATAGGTCACAGGGCTTTGTCGTCACTCGATTCGGTCTTTGAACTTGTCGTATTCTGCATACCGCTTTCTCTTTACGGCATGGAAAAATATGGCATAAGAGGTCTGTTTTACGCCTTTATCCTGAATGAGATTCTTTCCTTTGCATTAATAAATATCATAAGAATCATAATGCAGAAAACGGGGAAAATGTACAATGGCGGTTTTATGGCTGTCCCCCGTGAAAATGAGGGCAATATCTGCGATATAACCGTGAGCGGAGATGCTGCCGTTGAGACTTCAAAGGCAATAGAAAAATACTGCCTTGAAATCGGCTTATCTGAGGAAAAATCAAGGCTTCTCCGACTTGCGGCAGAGGAAATTATTGCGAATATTGCGGAACACGGCTATACTTCAAATGCCGATGACACCAAGAATATTGATATCTGTCTTTCAAGGACGGATAACAAGTTATATCTGCGCTTCCGTGATGACGGAGTGCCTTTTGACCCGAC
>JAFYFU010000090.1 GCA_017543595.1 Ruminococcus sp.
CTTTCAGGTCAAGGGGCGGCTTATCCCCCCAAGCCCCCCTATTAAAAATGGGGGGAGCCGCCTTTTTAAATCTTGACCTTTCGTTCGCTCCGCTTTGCTCCGTTCACTTTCAGGTCAAGGGGCGGCTTATCCCCCCAAGCCCCCCTATTAAAAATGGGGGAGCCGCCCTATTTAAAATTATCCCCTCTATAAATAGTTCAAAACAAGACAAAACTAAATGCGTTTCCGTTGATTATCATGAAATTTAATTTTACTAAATTTACTCTTGACAATTTCAAAAACCTGCAATATAATATTATTTGTGCGATATAATCCATAAAATAAAATATTACTTGAAAGGAAATGATATTTTGGAAATTTATGATATTTTCAGGGATTTGGCAATTATCATAATAAGTGCAAAGCTTTTCGGGCTTATTGCAAGAAAATTAAAAGCCCCTATGGTTGTGGGCGAGATAATTGCAGGTCTGATAATAGGTCCTTGTCTGCTGAAAATTGTTGAACCTACCGATTTCATAAGCAAAATGGCGGAAATAGGTGTTGTGCTTATAATGTTCTCCGCAGGACTTGAAACAAATTTGCAGGAGCTTAAAAAATCGGGTTTTGCGGCATTTTTAATAGCCTGTATAGGTGTAATTGTTCCGCTTGTGGGGGGCAGTCTGCTGTATATGGCTGTATACGGATTTTCTTCTTTCGGGACGGACGAATTTTTCAAGGCGGTTTTCATAGGCAGTATAATGACTGCTACTTCCGTGGGAATAACCGTTGAAGTCCTCAAAGAAATGGGCTGTATTAAAAGCCGTGTCGGGCAGACCATTTTAAGTGCCGCTATAATTGATGATATTATAGGAATAATAGTTCTCACTTTTATTTTGGGATTTAAAGACCCTGAAAGCAATACTCTTGTTGTTACGGGAAAAATATTTCTTTTTCTTATTCTCTCGGCGGTTATCGGATATATATTCTATAAGGTGTTCAAATATTATGATGAAAAACATTCGCACACAAGGCGTATACCGATTATCTCAGTAAGCCTTTGTTTGATTATGGCTTATATTGCCGAAAAATATTTTGGAATCGCTGATATAACAGGTGCTTATATTGCGGGAATTATTCTCTGCAATACCCGTGATGCGGAATACATAGACAGAAAAGTAAGCATAAACGGTTATATGTTTTTTGCGCCTATGTTTTTTGTGGGGATAGGTCTTAAAACAAATTTTGACAATATTGATTCAAGTATGATTGTTTTTTCGATAGGCTTTGTGCTTGTTGCCATGCTGACTAAGGTTATAGGCTGCGGACTGGTTTCGAGGTGTTTCAGATATAGCTGGACAGACTGCCTGAAAATTGGTGCAGGCATGATGACAAGGGGTGAAGTCGCCCTGATAATTACAAACAAAGGTCTTGGGCTTGGGATAATTGATTCTTCATACTTTACCGCTGTTATTCTGCTGATTATAGTTTCGAGCATTGTAACGCCCATTGTCCTGAAATATATGTTCAGTAAATATCCTGAACAAAAAATTACAGAAAATTAATAATTTGATTAAAATATAAATATTATCATAGGATTATCACATAACATTATTATAATATAATTGTACCTTATCCATTATATGGAAAGATAACATTTTTTTAAGGAGAAATAAGAATGAAAAACACTGTTTCAACACTTTTAAAGCAGAAGCAATCGGGCGATAAAATCACGATGCTTACTGCTTATGACTACACTACCGCTAAAATTTTTGACGAATGTGGCGTTAATGCCATTCTGATAGGCGATTCTCTCGGAATGGTTATGCTCGGCTATGAAAATACTCTCCCTGTTACTATGGAGGATATGATTCATCATACCGCCGCTGTTTCAAGGGCTGCGGAAAATGCCTTTGTCGTTGCGGATATGCCTTTCATGTCCTATCAGACAAATATTTATGATGCTGTTGTCAATGCAGGCAGGCTCATAAAAGAGGGCGGTGCAAATGCTGTCAAGCTTGAAGGCGGTGCGGAGGTCTGCGAACAGATAAAAGCTATTGTAAATGCCTCAATTCCCGTTGTTGCTCATCTCGGACTTACTCCTCAGTCCGTAAACGCTTTCGGCGGTTTCAAGGTTCAGGGAAAGAGTCTCGATAAGGCTGAAAAGCTCATTGATGATGCTATGAAAATTCAGGAGGCAGGGGCTTGTGCTGTCGTTTTGGAGGGTATTCCCGCTAAAATTGCCAAAATTATCACAAAGAAGCTTTTCATTCCCACAATAGGCATAGGAGCAGGCAGTCAGTGTGACGGACAGGTTCTTGTTTATCAGGATATGCTCGGACTTACAACGGGTCATACTCCGAAATTTGTAAAGGTTTTCGCACAGGCAGGCGAACTCATCAGAAAAGGCGTTTCCGATTATATTTCCGAAACAAAAGAGGGAGCTTTCCCCGCAGAGGAACACACCTACTCAATTGATGAGAACATATTAAAGGAACTTACCGAAAAATACGAATAATTTAACATATTACAAGGAGTATGAATAAAATGAAGATTGTTAAAACTATTGATGAAGTAAGACAGCAGGTCAGGGAATGGAGAAAACAGGGACTTACTGTCGGTCTTGTTCCCACTATGGGTTATTTACATGAGGGTCACGCAAGTCTTATTGAGGCTTCACACAGGGATAATGACAGAACGGTTGTTTCGGATTTCGTCAATCCTATGCAGTTCGGTCCGACAGAGGATTTGGACAGCTATCCCCGTGATATTGAACATGATGCAAAAGTCGTTGAGGAACACGGCGGAGATATTATATTCAATCCCGAACCTTCCGAAATGTACCATGAAAATTTCTCGTCTTTTGTTGATATGACTGTTTTAACGCAGGAGCTTTGCGGTTTAAGCAGACCCGTGCATTTCAGGGGCGTGTGTACCGTTGTTTCAAAGCTTTTCAATATAGTTAAGCCTGACAGGGCTTATTTCGGCAAAAAAGACGCTCAACAGCTTGCTGTTATCCGTCATATGGTTGATGATTTGAATATGGATATTGAAATTATCGGCTGTCCGATAATTCGTGAAAATGACGGTCTTGCAAAAAGTTCAAGAAATACTTATCTCAATCAGGAAGAAAGAAAAGCTGCACTTGTGCTTTCACAAGCTGTTTCAATCGGCATGAATCTTGTTAAGAATGGCGAGAAAAACTGTGCTGTGATTCTTGATGCCATGAAAAAACATATAGAAAATGAACCGCTTGCAAGAATAGATTATGTTAAAATTGTTGACTGTGCTACAATGCAGCAGATACAGGAACTTGACAGACCCGCTCTCTGTGCTATGGCTGTGTATATAGGCAAAACAAGGCTTATCGACAATTTCTTCACTGAGGACGTTTCGTTCACCGAGAAAATTTGAGGGAGGGTTTTATGCATATATCAATGCTGAAAAGTAAAATACACCGTGCTGTTGTAACTCAGGCTGAACTTAACTATGTCGGAAGTATAACGATTGATGAGGAACTTATGGAGGCGGCAGGACTTTACGAATATGAACACGTTCATGTTGTGAATGTCAACAGCGGCAGCCGTATTGAAACTTATGTAATCGCAGGAGAAAGAAACAGCGGTGTAATTTGCCTTAACGGTGCGGCGGCAAGGGCAGGACAAAAAGGTGACCTCGTTATAATTATGTCGTATGCGGGCATGACACCCGAAGAAATAAAAACTCATAAGCCGAAAGTCGTTTTTGTCGGGGAAAATAATACGATTGCAAGAGTTGCAAATTATGAGGAACACGGCGAACTTAAATAAGCTTCACAGACTTCAAATTAACTTAATAAACCCAAAACTTCATAATTTAAATAATTAAAAGCTCCCTGTTTACCTGCGGGGAGCTTTTTTAAAAATATTATCTTAATAATTCTATCATTTCATCATAGTTTATTTCGGGGTGTTTTTTTCGGGCTGTCTCAACAAGCATTAATGATACCGCACAATACATATTTTTTTCATCTTCATTTTCAATGCAGTCAAGATGTTTTTTTAC
>JAFYFU010000007.1 GCA_017543595.1 Ruminococcus sp.
AAAGTACGACACGGGCAAAGGACAGTCCGAAGCTGTATAAAGGACAAGTAAAGGACAGAAGCCGTATAAGGGTAAAAGAAAAACTCTCAAATGGCGATATATCGTCATTTGAGAGCCTTGTGTGTGGTGACCCGTACGGGAATTGAACCCATGATTCCGCCGTGAAAGGGCGATGTCTTAACCTCTTGACCAACGGGCCTTTTATTGGTAGCGGCAGTAGGATTTGAACCAACGACCAATCGGGTATGAACCGAGTACTCTAGCCAACTGAGCTATGCCACCGTGTTAGCCGCACTATCACCTGCGACTTAATTATTATACAACAAGAAAATAAAAAAGTCAATAGGAAAATTGCAAAAACGGCATATTATACAAAAAATTTTTTTATATCTTTTATTTTTGTGAATATTCAATAACTATCATGGGATTTTCAAACAGGCAGGCAGAAATACCTGTGCTTTCCGATTCCAAAAAACAGGGGAAAAACCTGTTATATTTGTAACAATGGACAATTTTAATATAAAAATTCGTCTTTGGCTTGATATTTTTGCTTTTTGGTGTTATAATAATATTATTCAGAAAGGATTTGTGTCGTTTCTTCTGGATAAAAATATTTTCGGAGGTCAAAAAAATGGCAGAAAATAAAGGCGGAAAAAAAATAACTATCCTCGGTGCAGGTAATGTTGGTGCAACTATCGCATATACTTTTGCGGTTGCGGGAACTTGTTCGGACGTTATTCTTATTGATATAAATAAGGAAAAAGCCAAGGGCGAAGCTATGGATATTCGTCAGGGCGTTACATTTGGTCACAATGTCGAAATATGGGACGGTACATACGATGACGCAAAGGATTCGGATATCGTTGTTGTAACTCTCGGACTTGCACGCAAGCCCGGACAGACAAGAATTGACCTTGCTCAGGCAAATGTAAACATTGTAAAGGACGTTATGCCGAAAATCGCTCAGGCTGCTCCCGATGCAATATATGTCGTTGTAAGCAATCCCGTTGACATCATCACTTATACGATTCTCAAATGCACCAATCTCTCACGCAGTCAGGTAATCGGTTCGGGTACAGCCCTTGATACTTCCCGTCTGCGTACAAGCATAGCCGACCACGTTGGTCTCAGCCCCAACAGCATACACGCCTATGTATTCGGCGAACACGGCGATACTTCAATGATACCGTGGTCAATAACAAATATCGCAGGTATCCCTATGGAGGACTATTGCAAGGAACAGGACCACGCCGATATCGACAAGGACGAAATTATCACGGAAGTACGCAAGGCTGGAAGCGAAGTAATCAAGAGAAAAGGTGCTACCTTCTACGCAATCGCCATGAGCGTAAACAAAATATGCGATACCATTCTCCGTGATTCAAACAATATCATAACGGTATCAACTTATCTTGACGGCATATACGGCATAAAAGACGTATGTCTCAGTATTCCCTGCGTAATAGGCGCAAAGGGCATTGAAAGAATCGTTCCCCCCGCACTTACCGATGACGAAAAAGAAAAACTCAATGCAAGTGCAAATGCCCTCAAATCAGTTATCGGACAGATAAATCTCGACTGATATTCCGAATTTTTATATATGCAGGCTTTCAATCCCGAAGTGTTCCACGTGGAACATTTTCGGGATATTTTTTTAAATGAAAAAACTCCCTTTTACGGGAGCTTCTTCATGGAGTATTTATCTGAATTATTTTTTGGAGAATTTCTTTGATGATACTATACCTGCCGTACCTGCTGCGATTGCTGCGATTGTAAGTGCAATTACGGGGAATTTATCGCCTGTCTTGGGAGAATCAGTTGAGGCAGGAGCTTTCTTGACAGCCTGTGTCGCTGTTGTTGTCGTTACAGCCTGAGAAGCTGCTGTTGTATTTGTTGTTTTCTTGACTTCCGTTGCTTTAACTGTTGTATTTACTGCGGGAGCTGTTGTTGCTGCGGGAGTTGTTACTGCTGTCGGTTCTGTCTGTGAAAGAACTTCAAATGTTCCGTCAGCCCATGAAAGTGAGAATGTGCCGTCAGCGTTGTAATTAACAACTGCGTGGCTTCCTCTTGCTGCGCCGATTATGTGAAATTCAAGGTCTGCGCCGTCAATCGTGTATTCAAATTCACGGGCAGAGCCGTCAAAATCATACATACAGCCGATTGGTTCAATGATGTCAAAGCAATATTTCTTAGAGCCTGCGGTATTTGTTACGTACCATGTGCCGTGTGCGAGCATGGGCTTATTGTATCTGTTTTCTGTTGTGATTGTGGTAACTTCGGGTTCGATATTAACCGAGGGGTGTGTTGTGCTGAGTCTTTCGGAGAATCCGTTGTCCCATGCGATTACCATATCATATCCTTCATATGAAACAGTACCTGAAAGTGTTGTGTTGTTGTCGTAGTAAAATACTACTCTGTTTCCTGCGAAATCATAGCTGAAATAGCTTATATTGCCTGTGCCTTCGTCTGTACAGCTTCCCTGCGCACGGCTTGCGCTGAACCAGTAATCTTTTACACCGCTCATTCCGACACTGTACCAGTTGCCCTGAGCAAAGATATTTGAATAGTCGGGAACTTCTGTTGTTTCGGGGGCTTCTGTTGTTGTTTCAACGCTGTCAACAGGGTTTGTGAAGTATCCGTCTGTTATGATGTCGTAACCGTCAGCGGGTTCAACATAAGCTTCTGCTGCGGCATTTGCTGCGGCTGCGGCAGCGTCTGCCTGTTCTTTTGTCATTCCGTCATTTGCGGAAGCGGAAATGCTTATCATGCTTGTGATTGTTGTTAAAGCTGCAACAGCCATGATTGTTATTTTTGACATTGTTTTTTTCATAATAATTACTCCTTTAAATTTTTTTCATTAATTTTGTTTATTGGTTTCTGTTTTCATTTTTTTCATATTGGTTTTATCAACCGTTCTGTTTATATATTCGTTCAGACAGACGAAAAAAGGACACGGAAAAAATAAATATTTTCATTTAACAAAAAAATCCCTCACCAAAGGCAAGGGATTATATTATGAACCCGTTTCGGATTCCTGATTAAATGCTTCGTGGAAATCATATCTCGAAAAGATATCAAAGTCCTGCGTGTCGTCCCAGATGATAACAAAGTTTTCGTCATCGCAGAAACATATTCTGCCGTTCTTTATAACTTCTGTCTTGGTGCTTTCGGAATGGTTGAAAGTCAATCGGCTGAAAGTCAGGCTGTCGTCTTCCCTGATATTGAAATCAGCACTGTATGTCATGTCTTTTTCAAGGTTTTCACCGCATATGACACCGTTTTCATAGAAATGATACTTTATGAATGTGCCGTTGCTTTCAAGGCAGTACCAGTCGCCTGCGCCTATTATACTTGCAGGTTCTTCCGTTGTCGGCTGTTCGGTGGGAATTTCCTCATCGAGGATTGAATTATCGGGAATTGAATTTTCGGGAACATACTCCTGAATAATATCTGCCGAATTGTCGGGGATTTCGATATCTTCGGGAATAAATTCGCAGTCCGTAAATATTTCCGTTTCGGGTTGGACAGTCTCCGCAGTTATATCCGTGACGGCAACTGTTTCCGATACGGGACATTCCATAAAGCTGACATCTGAAATTGTGGCAGATGATGACAGGGGTTCAATAAGATAGATTTTTGAAAATGATTTCTCAGGCTGTTCAATACTTGTGCTTTCGGTTGTTCTTGCAATTCCCGCACCGAACATATTATTATTGTTATTCGGCGTAATGTTTATGTTTGCATTTCTGCCTGCATACATCATACAGCCTGCGCCTATGGCAATAAGCAGTATTGCCGCAACCGATGACATATATTTCCGCCACAGCGGACGGTGATATATTTCCGTGCCTGTGACAGTCTGCATATCGGATTTTGTATTGTTCACCTTAAAGAATGAAACGGGCGTTTTGTGTACGCATAATTTCATAATTCTTTCCCTTGCTGCCCTGTAAAGTGCAGGATACTCCACGGCTATCGTCATGACGGTCTTGTCGTCAAACCCGTGTAAATTTTCATATAATATCTTTTCTTCTCTGTCCATAAGATTCACCCTTCCGTTAAAGAGTGAAAATGGATTTTTTAACTATGCGGAAATTATCTGTTTTCACTCAATATTTTTCTCAGTTTTTCTCTTGCACGTGTGCTTCTTTTCTGAACGGCATCACGCTTCATATCGAGCTTTTCCGCTATCTTGACGACAGTCATTCCGTAAAAATACTGATACATGATAATTTTGGAATCGGGTTCGCCGAGGCTCTGCACGGCTTTCCAGAGTTCTGATTTTTCCATTTTCTTATCGTTGTCCGCCTCAATGTTTTCCTCTGAAACGGGGACATATGCGTCCTCCTCCTTGTCCAGCGAATCAGATGCATTGTATTTTCTTGAAAGCTGTCTGAAAGCGTCAATAGCCCTTCTTTTTGAGATAGTGCTGACAAAGCTTTTGAGAGAACCCGTTTCGGCTGCGAATTTCTTTGCATTTGTGAATATTTCCACAAAAACATCGCTTACACAGTCGTCAATGTCTTCCCTGCTGCATGAACTTCCCAGTTTGTTTATAACAATGGCATAAACGAGATTTCCGAAGTTTTTAAATAAGTATTCGTATGCCTCTTTTGGTGAACTGTCAAGGATTGCGCTCCATTCGTTGTCAGTCATCATACCACCTCTTTCAGTGTCTAATATATATTCGTTTTTGTTTGTAAAAAAGGGACAGAGAATATAAAAATATTATTTTAATTATATTCCTGTTAAATAATTAAAGTCAGTTCAGAACAAGTTCGTCATTGATTATCTGCGGAATAAGAGTTTCGGGAGAACCAAGTGATGAATATTCGTACCATTTATATACAGTAAGCTGTCCTGTTTCCTTATCAATCTGGAATTTATAATGTTCACCTGACGAACAGTCCAAAATTGAATAGCTTTTATCATTATGCAAATCATAAATAAATATTGTATCCATAGGCATTCCGCTTCCGATAGTTTCGGACAGGCACATTTCGGGATAGCCGTCATCATTCAGGTCTGCAAAGAAGAAATCTCCGATATATCCTGCGTATTCAAGTATTATATCTTTCGTGCCGTCTGTATAGTATCTGATATTTTCTTTCCAGATAAAAGTTTTTTCGGGGAAAGAATTTATTTTAATGCTGTCATTGATAACAGAACCTTTTCCGTCAAAATCCTGTTTCGGAAACCACTGAAAAACATCTCCGCTGTTCCATGTTATATATGTATCGTCAAAGGATTCGGGGAGTTTTGAAATAACTCCTGCATCGAAATTCTGTATCGCACCTGCGTCATTTCCCGTTATTCCGTCACCCGCATTGAAAACATCGGCATTTATTTTTGCGTCATCTGACAGGGGATATTTGCCTGCATTTGCAAGGTACTGCAATATCGCAACGGAATCGGAAATGCTTGTATTGTTGTCCATATTGGCATCGCCTGCGAGATATTTGAAGTCAAGTGACCTGAACTTACATTTTTCTATTCCCATGGACATAAAGGAAACTGCATACTTTTCAAAGTAAGCCTGTGCGGTTGAATCCGTATGACCGCATATCGTACCCTGAAAGACGTTTACGTGTCCGTCTGCGATAACGCCCGTTGAACATATGGTATCATCAGAATCGAAAATTTCGCAGTCGGGATTTTCAATGATTATCTTTTCAAGGTTACTGCACATATTGAAAGCCTTTTCGCCTATATAGTCTATATAATCATAGACTGTTATATCTCTGAGTCCGCTGTTTGCGAATGTATTTTTTTCGATTCTTGAAACTGACGGGGGGAGGTATATATTTTCAAGGGAAGAACAGTTCGAGAATGCACTCTGTCCGATTTCTTTAATATTATATTTCGGCTGACCGTTTTCATATTGTCCATGACCAAAAATGACATTTTTAAGGTTCTTACAGCCCATGAAAGCACCATTGCCGATTTTTTCGACAGTTTTGGGAATATATACACTTGTTACATCGGTATCTTTAAAGGCAAGACCTGCGATTTCCCTGACATTCGGAATATTATATGCGTCCAATGTCTTTGTTGTTGCGTCAATGAGTATGTCATTTACGACTACATAGGGACTTTCGGCTTGTCTGTCCTTAATCCATTCAGTGCCGTAAAACGCCCACAAACCAACGGAATTTACGCTTTCGGGGATTTCGATGTCCTTTAATTTTTCACAGCCCGCAAAAGCCATATTTCCCACCGATTTAACGCTGTCGGAAATTATAACGTCCGTAACTTCGGGGAAAGTATAAAATGCATAGTCCGCAATATCCTCCGAACCGTTTATTATAATTTTTTTGATTTTGTCCTTGTGTTCATACCATTCGGGATAAATTCCCTCTGCGACTGCACTTTTATTATAAGGTGTCATAGTTCCCGTTCCGTCAATTGTGAATGTTCCGTCAGAATCAAGTGTCCATGAGAGACTCTCCCCACATTCGCCCGAAATTAAATCCTCGGCAGATACACTTGAAATATTGTCTGTATATATCGGGTAAACTGCACCTGCCGAAATGCACAAAGCCGTAACAGCAGATACAAAATGTTTTAACATAATATCATCTCTTTTCCGAATAACCGTGCAGAAAAAACCTGCAACTTAATTATATCAAATTTTATGCGAAAAATCAATAGTAAATTAACATATTTCCGATATTTAAAAAATATTTCAGGAAATTAAGCCTGTTATATAATTAAAATATTAATTTTTATTTTCTTGTCCCTTTTTTGGTGCGCTCAAACGAATATATAATCATAAAGGTTCAAAAGAACCTATAATAAATAAATGAAAAAAAAGAAAGAGGTAGTCATTATGAAAAACAAAAAGAAAATCGCAGTCGCTCTCACAGGTCTCGCAATCATGTCGGCAATGGCAATGCCCGCCGCAGCAATTTCTGCCTGCGCTTCGGAAAATGCAGTAGTTGAAAGCGTTGAAAACGAACAGAAATCAATAGAACTCAGACTTGAAATATACAGAGATGAATATTTTGCAAATTCTCCTTTCACACTTGTCGGAAAAAAGACAGGCAGTGACAGCTACGAAATGATAGGCGATTTCTTACACTATGACGAAAATGCAAAATTTGTCGGAACTTTTAATATTCCCGAAAGCTATGATTTGAGTTCGCTTAAAATAGACAGATATTCCATAACTGAGGGAACATTCAAAAACTATGACGAACTGGAAATCCCCGCTTTTGAAGTCAAGGACGGCAAGGCAACTGTAAAATTCGGTGAAAGATATTCAAAGGACGATGAACTCTATGCGCAGATAATTGACGCATACAGCAGAGGCGATTACAGCAGCATTGACCTGAAAGATTTGGTTCACCTGTATGATATAGGCAAAATCGGACCGAACACTCTGGGACAGATGTACGAAAGAATTGAAATGGGAATTTATTGAGTTATCTAATATCAGGGCAGGCACTTAAAGCCTGCCTTTTTATTATTTAGAATGGGGGGAGCCGCCCTTTCAGGCTTGCGCTTTCGTTCACTCCGCTACGCTCCGTTCACTTTCAGCGCAAGGGGCGGCTTTTTCCCCCCAAGCCCCCCTGATATCTTCTATTTTAAGCCTGTTATATAATTAAAATATTAATTTTTATTTTTTTTGTCCCTTTTTTGTCCGCACGAACGAATATATATTCAGAGCGGTTGATGACCGCCATGAAAATCACTTGAATATAAATCTTATGAAAAAAATTTTTAAGGAGTAATTATTATGAAAAAAACAGTATCTAAAATGGTAATCACAGCTGTCGCAGCTGCTATGACATTCGCAAACATGATGAGCGTTTCCGCTTCCGCAAATGACGGTATGCGCTACAACAACAAATCAACGGAAATCGGAACGGCAGGTTCTTCAATAAAGAATTTCGTTTCGGGTACATGGTATTCATCAGGCACAGCCGAAGGAGTAATGTACTACAATTTCGATTCAAATACAATGACAGGCAATGTTTACATTGAAAATACAGGCAAGACCAAAACTTTCACATATTCCTATGACGGATACACACTTTCAATGTACTACGCTGACGGAACAACAGCAAGCGGTACTGTAATCATGAACGGAAATTCAATGACTGTTACATGGGCAACAGGCTGTATCGACAATTTCTCAGCAACATACCCCACAGCAAATAACAAGTCAGTTTCCGCAGGTGCTTCAAAAAACCTCCTCGCATCAGGTACATGGTATTCAATGACTCCCGCAGGTCCGAGAACTTATATATTTGAATACAACATGACAGCAGGCGAATACACAGACGAATATGACGGCAGAAAGAACAGCTTCACTTATGACCTTAACGGCAATTCTCTCACAATGTACAACAACAAGGCAGGCGTTACTCTCTACGCAACCGTAAATTATGTTGACAGCGAAACAATAGTTATCAACTGGAATGAATTTTCGGAAACTCTCAAAACTACAAAAGACGCTGCCAAGAAAGCCGCAGAAACAACAACGGCAGTTACTGCTTCAAATACCGCAAACGTTATCACATCAGGCACATGGTATTCAATGACTCCCGCAGGTCCGAGAACCTATACATTTGAATCAAATGCTCCCTCATGTCAGTATACTGACGAATACAGCGGAGAAACAAGCGGTTTCACTTATGACCTCAAAGGCAGTTACCTCACAGCTTACAACAACAAGGCTGGCGTTACTCTCTATGCAACTGTAAGCTATCCCGACAATGAAACAATAGTTATCAACTGGGACGCTTTTTCGGAAACTCTCAAAACCACAAAAGATGCCGCTAAGAAAGCTGCAAATTCTGTAAATATCTTCGCTCAGGGCAACTGGTACACTTCCGGAATGGACGGAATCGTCAACTATTTCTTCAATGCTGATTCCGCAACAGGTACTCGCACCAATGAAACAACAGGTTTTTCGGAAAATTTCACTTATGACTTTGACGGAAACAAAATCGTAATGTACTACGGAAACTATTCTGTAACAGGTTATGTTTCATACAGCGGATATGATATGATAATTTCTTGGGAAAGCGGATTTTCTGACACACTCTCAACAGTTCACCCCTCAGCAAACGTTGACCCTGTTGTTACCACAGTTACAACAGATGACCGCTACAACAAGCCCATGCTCGCACATGGTACATGGTACGCAACAAGCAACGCAGGTATCAGAACTTTCTGCTTTGACCTTATTGAACCTGTCGGCTGTCTCTACGACTTTGACGGCTCTGCACTCAACTTTGAATACACTATTGACGGCGCAGACCTTGAATTTCACGTAATCGGCGCAGCAAGAGGCGAACACGCAACTGTTTCTTACAATTCTGACGGTACATTCTCACTCACATGGGCAAGCGGTCTTTTCGAGACTTTCTCACTGAAACAGCCTGCACCCCAGACAACTCCCGCACCTGTTCAGACAGCTCACGCAACTCAGGCAACTCAGGCAGTCCAGACAACAACTGCACCCGTTCAGACAACTCCCGCAACTCAGGCAACTCAGGCAGTTCAGACAAAACCTGCACCCCAGACAACTCCCGTAACAACACAGACTGCGGTAATCATCACTCAGAAAGCACAGCAGACAACAGCAGTTCAGCAGTCACAGACTCAGCAGACAACTCCTGCTCAGTCCGTTAAAAAAGCTCCTGCAAATGCGTCCGAGTCACCCAAGACAGGCGATAACTTCCCTGCCCTCGCAGTAGCAATAACAGCTCTCGCAGCAAGTGCGGTTTGTGCAGTAACAGCTAAGAAATCATCTAAAAAGTAAATATAAATAACACTCCTTAATAAAAAAGTTCCCCTTTACGGGGGCTTTTTTATTTGTGCATAATATATAAATATTTTTTAAAAATTATGCATACCGCAAAAAATTATGGTTTTTTATAAAAATCCTTGACTTTTTTTCTTTTTGTGATATAATTAACATATCGTTAAAAAAATTTGTTGAAACAAAGGAGAAATATTTAATGAATTTCAAAAAAATAATTTCTGCGGTGCTTGCTGTCTGCCTTGTCGGAACAATATGTACAAATTTCAAAAATACTTCTGATTTCCCGATAATCGCAAATGCGGAAGAAACAGAAGAAGAATACACGCAAGTTACGGAAGGGATATTTAAATTCGACGTTTATAATGATTACGCAGCCGTAAGCGGGTGCGATACAAATGCAGAGGGTGAAATAACCATTCCTGCCGAAATAAATGGTGTACCCGTTAAATATATTTTTGACGAAGCGTTTAAGGATTGTAAAGGCTTGACTTCAGTAAATGTCCCTGACAGTATTGAGGCTATTGGATATGCATTTTGGTATTGTACAAGTTTAACTTCAATTAACATTCCTGATAGTGTTGTATTCCTTGGTGATGCATTTTTTGGTTGTTCTTCCTTGACTTCAATTAACATTCCCAAAAATATTACACGTATTGTAGCCGGTACATTTGACGGTTGTTCTTCTTTAACCTCAGTAGACATTCCTGACAATGTTACGTTCATTGGAATGTATACATTTCATGGTTGTAATAGTTTGGAAAAAGTAACAGTATTTAATCCAGACTGTGAATTTGATGTTGATGTATTAACCGATTATGACGGAATTATCTATGGTTATGAAAACTCAACAGCACAGGCTTATGCTGAAAAATACGGCTATAAATTTGAATCTCTTGGAATATATGAAGAGCAGAAAGAACTCCCTGTCGGAGATATAAATGACGACAATACAATAGATTCTTCTGACGCTTCCGATGTCCTTGCAATTTATTCAGAACTTTCAACAAAAGGCAAATCGGAAAAATTCACTGCTCAGCAAATAAAAGCCGCAGATGTAAACGGGGACAAACAGGCAAATTCCACAGATGCAAGCACTATCCTGCAATACTATGCCCTTTCATCAACAAGCGGAACGGAAACTTTTGAAGAATTTCTCGAAAGAACATTAAATAACAAATAAATTGTTCCACGTGGAACAAAAAAGCCGATGAAAAAAATCATCGGCTTTTATTATTATTTCTCTGTGCAGAATTCTACTTTTTCGCCTGCAAGTATCATATTTGTTGTTCTTACAGCACACATCTTTCCGCACATTGAACAGGTGTGGCGGTCAGCGGGAGGAGTGCTTTCAAAATATTCCCTTGCCTTTTCGCCGTCAACAGCGATTTTGAACATTTCTTCCCAGTCAACAGCATGACGTGCAGCAGCCATTTCGTTGTCCTTGTCTCTTGCGTGAGGTACGCCCTTGGCTATATCTGCGGCATGAGCGGCTATCTTGCTTGCTATTATTCCCTCTTTTACGTCATTTATATCGGGAAGTCTGAGATGTTCCGCAGGAGTTACGTAACAAAGGAAATCCGCTCCGCTTGATGCGGCTATTGCTCCGCCTATTGCGGAAGTGATATGGTCATATCCCGGGAAAATATCCGTTACTATCGGTCCGAGAACATAGAAAGGTGCATTATGACAGATTCTCTTTTGGAGTTTCATATTTGCGGCAATTTCATTCATAGCCATGTGTCCCGGACCTTCAACCATTACCTGTACATCTTTTTCCCATGCACGGAGAGTCAGGTCACCGAGTTCAATAAGTTCCGAAATCTGTCCCGAATCCGTTGAGTCGTCTATACAGCCCGGACGGAGTGCGTCTCCGAGACTTATCGTTACATCATATTCACGGAGAATATCAAGAACTTTATCGTAATATTCATAGAAAGGATTTTCATTTCCCGTCATCATAATCCATGCAAAAAGCAATGAACCGCCACGGGAAACTATATTCATTTTTCTGCCCTCACGCATAAATGCTTCAATAGCCCTCTTGTTTATTCCCGCATGAATCGTCATAAAGTCAACGCCCTCCTCAGCGTGCGCCCTTACAACTTTGAGGAAATCCTCTGCTGTTATTTCAAGGAGGTCTTTTTCAAGATAGCCTATTGCATCATACATCGGAACAGTTCCAATCATTGCGGAGGATTTTTCTATAAGCTGTCTGCGGAAAGTATTTGTTTTTCCGTAGTTGCTCAAATCCATTATTGCTTCCGCACCGAATTTGTGTGACATTTCAACTTTCTGCATTTCAACGTCATAATCTTTTGCGTCTCCCGATATACCAAGATTTACATTTATCTTTGTACGCATTTTTGTTCCTATGCCTTCGGGTGAAAGGCTTTTGTGATTTATATTGCAGGGTATGCATACTTCGCCCTTTGCAACGAGTTCACGGAGTTCTTCGGGTGTGATGTATTCTTTCTCCGCAACTATTTTCATTTCGGGAGTGATAATTCCCTTTTTTGCGGCTTCCATTTGTGTGTGGTATTCTCTCATAACAATTCTCCTTTAATTATTTAAAATCTGCTTTTTATGTCAAACATATGGTTCATAGGTCCGCTGCCTTTTCCGAGGTCAAGCATAGCACCGAGACAGCCCGATATATAATCCTTTGCACGTTCAACGGATTCGGAAATACCGTATCCCTTTGCAAGATTTGATGCAATCGCACTTGAAAGCGTACAGCCCGTGCCGTGAGTGTTGGGATTGTCTATTCTCTTTCCGCTGAACCATTTTATTTCTTTTCCGTCAAAAAGACAGTCATTTGCATCATTGAGATTATGACCGCCTTTTACAAGCACCGCACAACCGAATAAATTATATATATTCTCTGCGGATTTTTCCATGTCATCAGGGGTATTTATTTTCATACCCGTCAGGACTTCCGTTTCGGGAATGTTCGGAGTTATTATATCCGCAAGCGGAATAAGATTCTTTTTCAGACTCTCAACGGAATCATCTTTAAGAAGTGCAGAACCGCTTGTCGCTATCATAACGGGGTCAACAACAATATTTTTTGCCCCGTAGAATTTTAATTTCTCCGCTATGACTTCAATAAGTCCGCATGACGAAACCATTCCCGTTTTAACTGCGTTCGGAAATATATCCGTGAATATGCTGTCAAGCTGTAATGCAAGAAATTCGGGGGAAGTTTCCGCTATGCCGGATACTCCTGTCGTATTCTGTGCCGTAAGTGCCGTTATTGCACTCATGGCATAAACTCCGTGTGCAGTCATGGTCTTGATATCAGCCTGTATGCCTGCGCCTCCGCTTGAATCGCTGCCCGCTATTGTCAATGCGGTATACATTATATCACCTCTTTGTTAATATTGATATGATTTTTCAGGGTTAAAGACTTCTGATTAAAATACTTTCTTGTATTTGATTTTATCGGAGGGCATACCACTGAATTTTACGTCCCTGCCTTTAAGATATCTGTCAAAGAATGTAAGATGACAGTATACAAGATGCTCAAACATTTCCTCAGAATCAATTTTTCCGGAAAGTACCTTTATTGTAATATAAAACTTTGCATCTGTAAATCCCATATGCTTCATATCTTCAAAAACAACCTGATAAGTGTCTGCATTTGTGTTCACAAAAGGTCTTGTTTCAAGATTGACATTTTCCTTACAGCTAATCTGACAGAAAGGCTTTTCCATTGTTTTTTCGGGATACTCTCCGAACAGTCCGCCGTCCATATTAATACCGCAGGAAAATTTGTCACTGTACCGACAGAGATAATATGCAAGACAGCCTCCCAGAGAATGACCTGATACACCTGTGCCGTGACTGAAATCAATGCTGTTTGAATATTTTTGCTTTACGGTTTCAAAAGCCTTTTCAATATCTTCTTTCCATTCAATGACTCTGTCCTTTATGTAAGGTGTATACTTTTTCTGAAATGCTTCAAATTGCTCCAAAGCTTCCTGATGGTTCAGATTTTTCTTCTGAATTTTCCGCTGACTGAAAACAGCACCTATCATGCTTGTATACATCATTTTGTTGATTTTTTTGTCATAAAGGTCTGTACTGCCGTCATCATAGTCATTTTCAACCGCTTCATAGGCATGACCGACAGAGGCGACAATATAGCCGTGACTTGCAAGTGCGCACAAAAGATATGTATTCGACTCCACATAGGAATTATATCCCATGCTGAACATAATCAGCGGAAATTTCTGATTTTCCGCAAAAGGCACATCTTCATAATAATCCGCATAACACATATCATCGCTTAGACTTCTCAGGCGGAAAGCTTTTAAAATTGCTGCCTTTTTAGCCTCCGAAAAAATAACTGCACGTTTTTTTCCTTCAACAGATGATTTATCAGCGGGATAATACATTCTTACAGCAATTTTTCTTTTTCCCCTGCCGTCACCGAGAATCTCATTTCTGTCCGTATCGACAACAGAAAAACATTTTGTTCCTACGGCATATTTCCCCGAAACATAATTTTTCGGAGGAGATGCTATTATTTTTCCTGACATATTTCCCTCCTGTCAGATATTGAATCAAGTCAATGTTCCACGTGGAACAATTCTGAATCAGCGGAAAATTCTCCTGCAAAGTTCTTTTAATTCAGATGTTTCTTTTTGAATATCATCTGCGGAAAATACTGCCGAAACAAGTGCCGCACCGACAGCACCTATATTTTTGAGGGATTCTATATTGTCCCTGTTTATTCCGCCTATTGCAACAACGGGAATATCAACGCTTTCGGAAATCTCCCTGAACTTTTCGGGAGTTATTCTCAGTGCATCGGTTTTTGTGGGTGACGGGAACAATGCACCCGTACCGAGATAATCCGCACCGTCAGCCTGTGCCTTTTGTGCCTGCTCAACGGTTTTTGCGGTTGCACCGATTATGAAATTATTCCCTGCGATTTTTCTTATTTCTGAAACGGGAGTATCTTCAATTCCCACATGAACGCCGTCCGCACCTGCTTTGAGTGCAACATTGTAATTGTCGTTTATAATCAGCAGGGCATTATATTTTTTACAGAGTTCCTTTACTTTGAGAGCCTCCTGTATAAATTCTTCCCCGCTGATATTTTTTTCACGGAGCTGAATAATTTCCGCACCGCCTTTAAGACAGTTTTCAATGCACAAATAAAAATCATGCATGATTTTTCTGTCCGTAATCGGATATATCAGAAGTTTGTTTCTGTCAATCACTTTCAATTTCCTTTCTCAGAGATTCCATATAAGCCGATACATTTTCGCATTTCATAAAACTGCTCATAAGGCATACACCGTCCGCACCTGCTTTTATTGTCTCTTTTATATTTTCGGGAGATATTCCGCCTATTGCATAAACAGGAACATCAACGCTTTCGCAGACGGATTTGAGGAACAATGTTCCACGTGGAACAATTCCCTTTTTGCAGTCCGTTTCATATACATGACCTGCGGTTATATATTCCGCACCAAGAGATACCGCCTCTTTTGCGTCTTTGACGGAATGGCATGAAGAACCGATTTTAAATCCCGAAAGAATATTTTTATCCGTTTCACGGAGGATACCCAACGGGAGATGTATGTATTCCGCATTGAGTTCAATTGCTGAATTTACAAAATTGTGAAGTATGCATCTTACATTGTATTTACCGCATATGTCCATAACTTTTTCCGCCGTTGAAATATATTCTTCCACGGATAAGTCTTTCTCCCTTAAAATTATTGCATCAGGCTGACAGACGGCAATTTTTTCAATGCGGATTAAAAAATCCTCATCACATAATTTTCTGTTTGTGACACATATTATCTTACACATACAAATAATCGTTCAGCACGGGCTGTAAGCCCTCCTGTGCCATATCCTTATACATTTTATCAAGGCTTCTGCCGTCATTTATCTCAAACTGTTCGTCACCGCCCGAATTATCCTCTTTGCCTGTGTATTTGCTTTCGTGGTCTCCTATGCCCGTGGAAACTCCTGCGGAAATTTTCGTTGCGGCAATTTTTACTATGCCGTTTCTGAACTCCTCGCTTTCACGGGAGGAAACGGTTATCCCCGCAAAAGGCAGGAATATTCTGTATGCGCAGAGAACCTGACAAAGCTGTTTTTCTCCCACATCATGGGGATTTATTTTTCCGTTGTTGATTATTGGTCTTAATCTCGGACATGAAAGAGATACTTCCGCATGAGGATATTTTCTTTGCAAATAATAAACGTGCAAAGCACTTGCAAGTGCATCTTTTCTGAAATCAGACAAGCCCAGCAATGCGGAACAGGCAATACCCCTCATTCCGCCCATTAATGCACGTTCCTGTGCGTCAAACCTGTACGGGAATACCCTCTTATGCCCTAAAAGATGAAGTGTTTCGTATTTCTTTATATCATATGTTTCCTGAAATACAGTAACATAATCAACGCCGCATTCATGTAAATATGCGTAGTCCTCAACGTTTACGGGGTATATTTCAATGCCTACCATTCGGAAATATTTTCTTGCCATTTTGCAGGCTTCACCGATATATTTTATATCGCTCTTTGAACGGCTTTCACCTGTGAGTATTAAAATTTCCTCCATACCGCTTTCGGAAATTATTTTCATTTCGTGTTCAATCTGTTCGGTATCCAGTTTCATTCTGTGAATGTCGTTGTAACAGTTAAATCCGCAGTAAACGCAGTAATTTTCGCAGTAATTCGCAATATACAGAGGAGTAAAAAGATATACCGTATTTCCGAAATGCTTTCTTGTTTCGATTCTCGCACGTTCAGCCATTTTTTCAAGAAAAGGTTCTGCTGCGGGTGAAAGCAAAGCCTTCAAATCCTCAATGTTGAGATTGTCTTTCCTCAATGCACGGAGTACCTGTTCCGTTGTGTATTTTTCGGGCTGATAGCTGTTCATTTCGGACAAAACTTTTTCCCTTATATCGGAATTGATTATCTGCTGACCCTCCATATATTCCATGCAGTCGGTTCTTGATGACGGGTCTGTTTCAAGCTGATGCTTGCGTTTCAGGGCAGATTCCGACAATTTATCCGAATCAACAAAATATTCATTTTCCATTTACAACACCTCAGTCATGCAGGAATCCCGTAAGCGTATCGGAAGGAGATGCACCTCTTACAAGAACTCGTCCAAGTCCCGAAAGATATGCCTGTCGTCCTGCCTCTATTGCCTTTTTGAATGCACTTGCCATAAGCGGCAAATCCCCTGCTGTTGCAAGGGCAGTATTTGACATTACCGCAGCCGCACCCATTTCCATAGCTTCACAAGCCTGTGACGGTCTGCCTATGCCTGCATCAACTATAACGGGGAGGTCAATTTCATCAATTAAAATCTGTATGAAATCCCTTGTTGCAAGACCCTTGTTTGAACCTATGGGAGAGGCAAGAGGCATAACCGTTGCCGCACCTGCATTTACCAAATCCCTTGCCGTATTCAAATCAGGATACATATAGGGCATTACAACAAAGCCCTCATTTGCAAGTATTTCCGTAGCCTTTACGGTTTCCTGATTGTCGGGAAGGAGATATTTTGTGTCACGCATTATTTCTATCTTGACAAAATCACCGCAGCCGAGTTCTCTCGCAAGACGGGCAATTCTTACAGCCTCCTCCGCATTTCTTGCACCTGATGTATTCGGGAGAAGTGTTACGCCCTTCGGAATAAAATCAAGGATATTTTCATTTTCTTTGGTATTTGCACGCCTTACGGCACAGGTGATAATTTCCGCACCTGCATGATTTACGGCGGCTTCAATAAGTGAAAGGGAATATTTTCCCGAACCAAGAATGAATCTTGAATTAAATTCATGACCGCCGATTATAAGCTTATCGTTTTCCATTTTTAATTCCTTTCCTCTCAGGCATCGTAAATGCCCGAAATAATTCTCAATATCATATTTGCCTGATGAGCGGCACAAACGGCTACTCTTGCGGATACAAGCCCTATACCGTCAGAAATATCGCTTTTTCCGTCACCGCAGATATAGAATCTTTTTGTTATTCTCCTTGTAATTATATCATTGGAAGAACCGAATCCCGCCATACCGTTTCCCGATATTAAATATTTTTCGGGGAAATTTTCAAGCACTGAATTTACAAGCATGGCTTTCTGGTCAGCCTTGTCGAAAGCCTCGCAGATTATATCATAAGGTGCAAGAAGTTCGGGGATATTTTCTTCGTTAAGCTTTACGCATTGGGAAGTTATCACAGTATAGGGAGATATGTTTTTTAAATTATTTAATAAAGCGTCCGATTTGTATTCGCCAAGCTGTGAAACAAAATACTGCTGTCTGTTGAGATTTGATACATCTACCCTGTCAAAGTCTATGAGGTGAATGTTTCCGATTCCTGCCCTTGCAAGGCTTACAGCGATATTTGAACCAAGTCCGCCGAGACCGCATACAACTACCGATGCGGCTGCAAATTTTTTCTGTATATCTTTTCCGTGTCTTTCTTCAAGGGCGGAATATATTTCTTCCTTTGAAATCATATCAGCCACCCCCCACAAATCCGACAATTTCAACTTTATCTCCGTCTTTTAAAACGGTATAGCCGTATTTTGCTTTCTGGAGAATATTTTCATTGAGTTCAACTGCAACACGTTTCGGGTCATATTTCAGTATGTCCAGAATTTCAGTCATAGTTTTTCCGTCATAATCAGTTTGATTTCCGTTTACTTTTACCATAATGCACCTCCAAAACAAAAGGGGAACTGCCAACAAGACAGCTCCCCGAAAATTACAGGCAGTATTTCCCTACGTTGGCATTATCCAAATCAGGTTACGGGTCGGAAACTTTTGTCTCCCTCTCAGCCTGAACACAAGCTCCCCTTATTATGATAGAATTATATCATTTCTGAATGAATTTGTCAAGTGGTTTGAGAAACTTTTTGAAATGTTCCACGTGGAACAATCTGTGAAACATCAGTTTTTATGGGAATTTATCGGTATTCTCACCCTGTATTCTATGTATTCTTCGCCCTGAATCTTCTTTGAATCCGCAGAAATTCCCGCAGCCTGCATTGTTTCAACAGCTTTGTTAATCGTGTTCACGAACATTTTCACATTCTGAAAGACTTTTGAGCGTTTTTTATAGCTTGATTTTTCTTTCTGAGTGCCGAGATATTCTTCAATAAGATGCTCTGTTTTTTCTACATTGAGATTGTCCTTGACGATTTTTTCAAGGATATTCAGCCTGTCCGCAGGGCTTGCAAGCCTTAACAAAGCCCTTGCATGGCGTTCCGTGAGATTGAATTTCATGATTAATTCCCTCTCATCAGGGGTAAGGCGGAGAAGTCTTAATTTGTTTGCAATAGTGCTTTGAGCTTTTCCAAGCTTTGCGGCAGCTTCTTCCTGCGTCATTCCGTAGTATGTAATAAGCTTTTCGATAGCGACAGCCTCATCAAAAAACGAAAGATTCTGTCTCTGGATATTCTCCACAAGGGCAAGTATTGCGGAATTTCTGTCGTTTACCTCGTGAATTATACACGGCACAACCGAAAAACCGCATAATTTGGCGGCTCTGAGTCTGCGTTCGCCTGCGATAAGTTCGTATTTGTCGCCTGATTTTCTCACGGAAAGAGGCTGTAAAATCCCGTTGTGTGCGATTGAATCCGCAAGAGAAATTATTTCTTCCTCGTTGAAATCCCTCCTCGGCTGGTCGGGGCTGGGGATTATCTGTTCAATTTCGATTTCCACAACACGGCTGATAAGTTTTTCCTTTGCAAAATTTAAAAATCCTGACATAGTATTTTCCTCACAAAATATTATTTGAACAATTGCTCCGTAATAATATTGTAGCACCTGCGGGAAATATTTTCTACACAAAAAAACCGCCAAAAACAGGCGGTTTTCGAGTATAAGCGACATTTTTCAAAAATATCAGAGCGGTTTCCTTTTTATCTGACTGCTTGTTCTGGGGTATTTTGACGGAGTATGCGATATTTTTATTACGTGTATTATCTTCCTTGAATCGCTTTCAAGGTTGTATTCGTAAATTTTTGAAATCGCACCTCCGAGAGTGCTTATTGCAAGCCTGCCCGAATCTATATCTTCTGACGGTCCTTTCATGGATATGAAATTTCCTGCATATTTAGCAAAGGGAATACAAAGCTCCGACAAAAGCGACATATTCGCAACGGCTCTCGCACATACAAAATCAAAACTTTCCCTGTATTTTAAATCCTTTGCGATATCCTCAGCCCTGCCGTGAATAAATTCCGCATCTATGCATAAAATTCCGCACAATTTTTCAAGAAAAACAATCCTCTTGTTAAGGCTGTCAAGGAGAGTTATTTCTATATCAGGACGCATTATTTTAAGCGGTACGGACGGAAAACCCGCACCCGTTCCTACGTCAATAAGTGTCGAATTTTCGGGAATGTTTATGTATTTCAGTATGAGGCAACTGTCAATAAAATGTTTTAATAAAATCTCATCGGGTTCGGTAATTGCCGTAAGATTGACGTTTTCATTGTATTTTACAAGAAAATCCGCATACTTATCAAACAAATCATACTGCTTTTCCGTCAGTTCAAAGCCGTATTTTTTAAATTGGTTCTCTGCATATTCAAATCCTGAAAGCATATTATCCCCCCTTGTTTTTTTGCAGCCATACCGCAAGCATGGATATATCCGCAGGCGAAACGCCTGATATTCTTGATGCCTGTCCAAGTGATACGGGCTGTACCTTGTTTAATTTTTCAACGGCTTCCAGCCTTAATCCGTATACATTCTTATAGTCTGTATTCTGCGGGAGTTTGGCTGATTCAAGATTACGCATACGCTCAATCTGTTCAAGCTGTTTTTCGATATAGCCCTTGTATTTTATCTGCAAATCAACCTGTTCGGCAGTATCAAAAGGCAGTTCGGGGCGGTTTTCATCAAAGGGTGCAAGGTCAAAATAATTAATCTGCGGTCTGCGAATCAAATCCGCAAGCTTACAGCCCGTTGAAAGCGGAGCAGTTCCCTTTGATTCAAGAAACTCATTAAGCTCCTTTGAAGGGGATATATTTAAATGATTTACCCTTCCTATTTCTGCGGCGGTGTCCGAAAGCTTCTTATTCAGCCTGTCAAATCTCTCTTTTGAAATCAATCCGAGTTTATATCCTATGGGCGTTAATCTTTCATCAGCGTTATCCTGACGGAGAATCAATCTGTATTCGCTTCGTGAAGTCATCATTCTGTACGGGTCTGAACAGCCTTTTGTTACAAGGTCATCAACGAGAGTTCCAATATATGAGCTTGCCCTGTCGAGAATCAGCGGTTCTTTTCCCTGAATCTTCAAAGCCGCATTTATTCCCGCAACAAGACCCTGTGCGGCGGCTTCCTCATATCCCGAACTTCCGTTGAACTGCCCTGCACCGTAAAGACCGCTGATTTTCTTAAATTCAAGCGTGGGATAAAGCTGTAAGGGGTCGCAGCAGTCGTATTCTATCGCATAGGCAGGGCGCATAATTTCTACGTTTTCAAGCCCTTTTATCGTCCTCAGAAATGAAAGCTGAACGTCTTCGGGGAGCGATGACGACATACCCTGCAAATAATATTCTTCCGTTGTCAGTCCCATGGGTTCAACAAAAAACTGATGGCGGGGCTTGTCTGAAAATCTTACAATTTTGTCCTCTATTGACGGACAGTATCTCGGACCGACACCCTCAATTCTTCCTGCATAAAGCGGTGAACGGTGCAGGTTTTTCAGTATAACTTCATGAGTATTACTGTTAGTATATGTCATGTAACAGCTCACTTTATTGGTTAAATCATTATCTAAATTATCAAAAGAGAACGGAACTATATGTTCATCTCCGTCCTGACGTTCCATAGAATCAAAATCAATGCTTCTCTTGTTTACACGGCAGGGCGTACCCGTTTTGAATCGCCTTAACTCAACGCCCGCCTCTGCAAGCGAAACAGAAAGCTGTTTGCTGGGAAGTGCCGAATCAGGACCGCTCTCGTAGGAACATTCGCCTATATGGATTTTTCCCTTTAAATAGGTGCCTGTGGCGATTATTACGGCTTTTACGTCATACTCCGCACCGAGAGAAGTAATAATTTTTGTTATTTTTCCGTCCTCGACACAGATATCCGCAACCATAGCCTGTTTTACACATAAATTCGCCTGTTTTTCGCAGACATTCTTCATATAGTTGTGATACATCACACGGTCAGCCTGCACACGCAGACTATGCACGGCAGGACCTTTTCCACGGTTCAGCATATGGCTCTGAATAAAGCATTTGTCCGCACCCTTGCCCATTTCACCGCCCAAAGCGTCAATTTCCCTGACGAGATGTCCCTTTGCAGTGCCTCCGATTGACGGATTACAGGGCATATTCGCAATCTGGTCAAGAGAAATCGTAAACATAACCGTTTTACAGCCAAGCCTTGCGGCAGCGAGTGCGGCTTCGACACCTGCGTGACCGCCTCCGACTACTGCAACATCAAATTCACCCATTTTATAAGACATAAGCACACTCCTTTTGTTTCACAAAATGTTCCACGTGGAACATTATTTACCCACACAAAAACGTGAAAACACTTCATTTACGACAGTTTCTGTAATTTTTTCGCCTGTAAGTTCAAGCAGATACTGTTCTGCCTCGTCAATTACGACAGTTACGGCATCGAGAAATTCCCCGTTTTTAAGCATATTGACGGCATTATCAACGGATTCAAGGGCTTTTTCGATACATCTTTTCTGTCTTTCGTTTGCGGCAGGAACGGAAGAAAATATCTCACTGTTTATTTTAAACAAATTCTGCACAGCTATGTTAAGCTGTTCTATGTTATTTTCTTTTGCGGATATATATACTATCGGTATATTTTTAGACTTAATCATCTCGGAGTCGAATACTTGTTCTGCATCTGACTTGTTGATTACTGCGAGGGATTTTTTATTTTTTATCCTGTCGATAAGTTTCAAATCGTCCTCGGTACACGGACAACTGCCGTCAAAGACAGCTATAACCAGTTCGGAAGAATCTATCATTTTTTCGGCAATTCCGATTCCGATTCCCTCAATTATATCCTGCGTTTCGTGTATTCCTGCGGTATCCGAAAGGCGGAGAATTATATCGCCGATTCTGACGGATTCTTCGACAACATCACGGGTAGTTCCCGAAATATCGGTAACTATGCTCCTCTCACAGCCCGCAAGACAGTTGAAAAGTGTGGACTTTCCGACATTGGGTTTTCCGACAATGACCGTTGAAACACCCTCACGGATTATGCGCCCTGCGTCATAGTTTTCCACAAGCGAAAAAAGCTCATTTCTGACGGTTTTAAGCTCCTCGGCAAGCTGATTCGGCTCAACTTCGGGGATATCTTCTTCGGGATAATCCGCCCACGCAGCAAGGTCACCGAGGATTTTTACAAGCTTGTCGGAACAGTTCCGAGCCTTTTTAAAAGCTGCACCCTCACGGAGTTCTTCGGCTATTTTAAGCTCCATATCGCTCTTTGCGGATATAATGTCCATGACGGCTTCCGCCTGTGTCAGGTCAAGTTTTCCGTTCATAAAGGCACGCTTTGTAAACTCGCCTGCCTCCGCATTTTCCGCACCGTTTTTAAGGGCTGTGCGGAGAATTTTCTTTGAAATAAACAGTCCTCCGTGACAGGAAATTTCAATAACGTCCTCCCCTGTGTAACTGTGGGGGGCTTTGAAAGCCGTCAGAATACAGTCATCAATTCTTTCATTGTTGTCGTGGGCGATGCCGTAACAGCAGGTATAACCCTCCATATCGGATATTTTCTTATTGTTGAAAGGCTTGAAAATGCGCTCTGCTACGGCGAAAGCGTTACTTCCCGATATTCTTATGACGGCGATACCGCCGACAGCGTTTGGTGTTGAGATAGCGGCTATTGTATGCAAAAAAATCCCTCCTAAAAAAACAACGGCATAAAGCCGCTGTTCTGAAATATGGATTCGGCAGTTTGTCTGCCGAAAACCTGATTAAAGTTCGATTTTACCGTAAAGACCGCCTTCCATGCTGTCTTCGGGCTTTGGTTTTTTATAGTCCTTTTCAAAGCTTGTTGAAAGGTCAATGGGCTTGCGCTCGATAGGTTCGCTGTTGTTTCTTCTGCTGTTGCTTCTTCTGTCGTTTCTTCTTGAATTATTGCGGTCATTCCTGTCATTTCTGCCGTTTCTGCGCCTGTTGTTGGGCTTGGGATTGGTTGAGGAAATAATAATTTTCCTGTAAGGCTCTTCGCCAACCGAACGTGAGGAAACGCCATCAATAGCGGAAATTGCGGAGTGTATAACTCTTCTTTCGTAGGGGTTCATAGGTTCAAGGGGCTGTGACCTGCCTGTCCTGAGTACGGATTTGGCAACTTTAACGGCAAGCTGTTCAAGAGTTTCTTTTCTCTTGCTTCTGTAACCGAGACAGTCAATAGTGATTCGGAAATAGTCCTTATCGCCCTTATTTGCGATAATTGAGCAGAGATATTGGAGAGAATCGAGAGTTTCGCCTCTTCTTCCGATAACAGTTCCGTTGTTGTTGCTTTCGATATTTACAACTGCGCCTGTTTCATTCTGATAAACAGTAAATTCAGGCTCTATATCCATAGCTCTGAGGACGCTTGTTATATAATCCATAGCGATTTTAACTTTGGGTTCTATGAGGCTTTCGTCCTCTATGAGAGTGAAATTGTCAAGTGAAAATTCCTCATCATCGCCTTTTTCTTCTTCTTTTTCGGGAGCTTCTGCGGACTTTTCAACACTTTCCTCAACAGGCTGTTGAATCTCCTCCGCAACTTCGGGAACAGCGGGGATTTCCTCTGTTTTTTCGGGAATTTCCTCGGTTTTCTCCTCTGCGGTCACGGGCTTTTCTTCAACAGTTTCAACGTTTTCAACCGTCTTTTCAACAATTTCCTGAACGGGTTCTTCGGGCTTTGTTTCGGGAACAACGGGCTTTTCAACAGGTTTCTCAACAGGCTTTTCAACAGGTTTGGAAACTTTCGGGGCAGCCTGTACGGGTTCATAGGTAGCTTTTACCTTTGCGTCTGATTTTCCGATAATGCCTAAAAGACCCTTTTTACCCTCATCAATAACTTCAAATTTTATGCGGTTTATGTTGACTTTGAATTTTTTAGCCGCAAGGCTTTTAGCCTCCTCAACTGTTTTCGCTGTAAAGACCTCAGTCATATTTATACCTCCATCAATCCTTATTGTCGTTTTCGTTATATTCATCGCCGTATTTTTCAGCCATGCGCTTTCTTGCCTCTGCTATACGGTCATAATTCTGTTTGCTTGATTCAGAGCGTGAAATTTTCTCATTGTTGTTGTTATTGTTTGCCTGCTGCTGCAATTCTGCCTGTTCCATGAGTTTCTGCATGAAAGTCTTTTTATCGGGGTGTTTTTCGGCGTATTCCTTCATTTTCTGCTTTTCTTTCTCGTTTATCACGGCGGTTCTTTCGGGTGTGAAATACTGGTTCAGCGCAAAAGTGATTATAAACGAAAAGAGTGATGACCATATCCAGTAGAAACCTATGCCTGCGGGGAGAGAGAAAGCAAAATATATTGACCATATGGGCATAAGGTACATCATGGCGGACATACAGCCCATATTCTGCATATTGGGATTTACTTTCTTCTGGTGCATCTGGCTGTAAACAGACGATAAAAGCTGTGCAATGCCCGCAAGGAACGGAATTGCAAACAGTATTATTGATTCCCTGTTCCATTCATCGGGGCGGAAAGAGGGAGTTTTTCCGAGGTTAGCTCCGAAAAGCGTGAATTTTGCGTTGAAATCCGCAACGACATCTTTGAAATTTTCTGCAATATTTGTGAAAGCATCGGGATTTTTGTCAAGCTGTTCCATTGTGAGAAGTTCGCATCTCAGGTTGCTTGTGCTGAATCCTTTTGCCGTAAGACCCGAAGCCACTTTTACTGCGGCGGATATTACGGATTTGCTTATATGCAGGATATGCGTTATAGGCTTGTAAACAACGTCAATAACTCCGAAAAGCAATATCATCTGGACAAGTGCAGGCAGACAGGAAGCCATAGGGTTTACGCCCTCCTCCTGATAGAGTTTCTGCTGTTCCTGCTGAAGTCTTTCGGGGTTTGTGGAATAACTTTTCCTCAGTTTTTCAAGTTTGGGATTGAGAAGCTGCATTCTTGCTGCACTTTTCTGTGTTTTGTAGTTCACGGGGAAAAGAAGGAGTTTTGTGACTATTGTAAACACGATGATGGAAACGGCGTAATTGCCGAACAAACTGTAAATAATGCTCATAAGGTACCCGAAGGGGATACCGATAATATCATAAAGACCCAATTAAAATACCTCGCTATCAGGATACGTCATCATTATCAGGCACATACTCGGATTGATGCGGATAATCTCCGAATCGGTCATATTTTTTTACTTTGAATGTAAATTTTTCGGGAACATAGTCAATACCGCCCATAGACCACGGATTACAGCGCAGCAAACGCCACACGGAAAGGGCAAGACCTCTCAGTGTACCGAATCTTTCAAAGGCTTTGAGTGCGTAACAGCTGCACGTCGGATAATACTTGCATTTCGGCGGTGTAAGCGGGGATATGAATTTCCTGTAAAACTTTATCAAAGACATAAAAATAAACTTCATAAAGGTCACTTCTGCATCTTTTTAATATTTTTAATAATTTCGGGAACGCCGTATTTCCGCATATAATGGCAATATTCATCGGATTTTATTGTACAAAGGGTATCTCTTGCAACAATAACAATGTCAATACCTATGGGCAAATCCTTTTCGCAAAGCCTGTAAGCAAGTCTTATGAGGCGTTTTGCCCTGTTTCTGCAAACGGCATTTCCGATTTTTTTGCCTGCGGTTATGCCGAAACGGTTGAAAGGTCTGCCGTTCGGCTTTACATATATGACCGAATATTTTGACGGAATATACCGTCCCTTTTTGTACAGGGCGAGAAAATCCCTGTTATCTTTAAGAATCTGAGTATAAAGCATAATAATACCAATTAATAAAAATCAGGCACAAAATGTGCTGCACGGGGCGAATCGGCTTATTTTCGGGGAAAGCCAACCGATTCTTAATAAAAAAGACCACAAAAAACAAATTTTGTGGTCAGCTTCGTCAGTGAGTTAATCTTGCTCTGCCCTTAGATCTTCTACGAGCTAAAACCTTTCTGCCGTTCTTTGTAGCCATTCTCTTCATGAAGCCATGCTCTTTTTTTCTGTGGAGCTTCTTGGGCTGATATGTTCTTTTCATATTCAGAGACCTCCTCTCGGTAAATATTAATACAAGGACAAAAGTCCTGATTCGGTAAAACAATGTGACAGAAACACGCTATCACAGCTACACTATAAGATTATAATTCAAAACAAGCCGAATGTCAAGCTTTTTTCGGAAAAATTTTTAAATCTTCGATATTTTTAGTTGTTTTAACATAAAATTCGGGTATTTTTGCCGCTGCCGCCACAATATGCAGTGATAAAATAAATTTTTTTACTGTATGTTGAAATGTTGAAACAATTGTTGAAAACTCGGAAAAAGCTTTTTTAACACCCTTTTCAAGCCCTCAGCCTTTCCCGATAATGCGCAGATACGGGCTGTGCTACAAAATCCGCCCTTATTTCAACAGATTGTTAGTTAAGATGTTGAAAATGTGATTTTTTCAAAATTTTCTCTTGCATTTTAATCGCAAATATGTTATAATATATTATGCATTATTAATAAGAGAGCAGTGTTGATAGGCAATACTTTTAACATCTTTCAGCTGCACCCGCACCACGCAGTTTTCCGAACGGTTTCAATGCGTTGTATTATGTGCATACATCTGTGACAACGGCAGCACGGCTTTCTTCATACAAATTTTAACGGAGGTACAACATGAACTCATTTGAGGAAGTCTTTGAAAAAGTAAAGAAATACTGCCTTGAAAACAACAAAATACCGGAAATCGGTCTGAAAACATGGATAGACCCGCTTACGCCCGTGAGATTTGACGGCTCGGAAGCAGTATTCAGCGTACAGACCGACTTTCAGAAAAATATTGTCATGACAACGTATGAAGCTATTCTCAGCGAAGCTTTCTACAATGTTCTCGGTCTTAAAGTCAAGATAACGATTGATGTTGAGTCGGAAGAACCCGTCCCGCCACCTACACCCACCTATGCGGAACTCGACCAGAAGAACGAAGAACTCGAACAGTCCTATAAATTCGCAAATTATGACTATACTTTCGATACTTTCATTGAAGGACCTTCAAACAGCTTTGCCCTTGCGTGCAGTAAGTCCGTTGCGAAAAACTGCGGTGAAAGAGAAGTTCCCGGATATAACCCGCTTTTCATATACGGTCCTTCGGGAATGGGAAAAACCCACCTCATAACCGCTATCGCAAATGAAGTAAGAAAAAATCAGCCCGATTTCAACGTTGTCTATGTAACAAGCGAAACTTTCGGAAACGACCTCATAGCCGCAATAAAAACCAACCTTATTTCCGACTTTCAGGAGAAATACCGCACGGCAGACATTCTCCTCGTCGATGATATACAGTTTTTCGCAGGAAAAGAAAGAATGCAGGAAGAATTTTTCCACACTTTCTACAAGCTTCATCAGGAAGGAAAACAGGTGGTCATAACCTCCGACAAACCGCCGAAAGAACTCATAACCCTCGAAGCACGACTCAGAACACGCTTTGAAGGCGGTCTTATAGCAGATATCTCAACCCCCGACTACGAAACAAGACTTGCAATCATAAACCGCAAATCGGAACTCCTCGATTTGAGAATGCCGCCCGAAGTTTCGGAATTTATGGCAAACCGCCTCAAATCCAATATAAGACAGCTCGAAGGCGCAGTCATGCGCTTAAAGGCAATAACTCATTTTGCAGGCAACCCCATAAGCATTTCAATGGCACAAAGCGTAATCCGTGACGTTCTCACGGACGAACAGCCCATACCAATAACAGTTGAAAAGATAATATCCGAAGTTTCCACGGTTTACGGCGTTTCTCCCGAAGATATCCGCTCAAACAAACGCTCGCAGCAGGTTTCGATAGCAAGAAAAGTCGCAATATATGTGGTCAGGGAAATAACTCAGATGCCCCTTGCATCAATAGGCACGGAGTTCGGCGGACGTGACCATTCAACAATAGTTTATTCGGTGAACAGCGTCACGGAAGCAATCAACAAGGACTCAAATCTCAACAACCTTGTGAGCGATATTATTAAAAATATCAAGGACAAAAGCAAGCCCTGACTTTCAACAATCTTTCAACAGTCAAAAATTGTTGAAAGTGTTTAACTAACAGCTTTCCACAATTCTTTCAACAGCGTGTGGAAAACTTTGTTGAAAACTTTTCGTGCTATATCAAGCCGTTTTTCAGACTTTTCCACAAGAGTTTCAACAGGTTTTCAACATCTTTCAACAATCCACTTTCAACACTTTCAACTTGTTGAAAGTTAAATAAATTAAAAAGGCTGAGTTTTCAACATTTTTTCAACAATTTCTCCACAATTTCTCAACATTTTCAACAGATTAAATCTTTTAAATAAGTTTTCAACATTTTTCAACATTTTTTCAACAGTCAATTGTTGAAAACTTTTGGCTATATACAGCCCTAAACAGGCTAAACTAACTTTTCCACAGCCCCTACTACTACTACTAAAATAAATATACTTATCTTATCATGCATGAATGTCGGCAAAAATTTTCTTGAAGCTTGTTTTGTGAATCCGAAAAAAAGAGTATACTCTTTTCAGAAAAAATCACATCATGTTCTTCCCGAATATTATCTGCCGACAAAGACAATATATGCATAAAAGACAAAACCGACACACGGAGGTAAAAATGAATTTCATATGCAACAGAACAGCTCTCAGTGAAGCTATCACCAATGTATCGAGGGCAGTATCGGTAAAGTCAACCATATCTGCACTTGAAGGAATAAAAGTCAGTGTTTCTCCGAACAAGGTAGAACTTACAGGATATAACCTTGAACTCGGAATACAGACTTCAATAGCCGCAAATACCGATGATACGGGAGAATTTGTGGTAAATGCAAGGCTTTTCAGTGAGTTTACAAGAAAAATGGCAGGAGATACCATAACCTGTCAGACAGACGAAAATGATAACATACAGCTTTCATGCAGTTCAACGGAATGCAGTTTCTCTGCAATGTCCGCAAGCGAATTTCCGGACCTTCCAATGGTTGACAACGAAAAAAGCTTTACCGTAAAGCAGAAAACCCTCAAATCAATGATAAACATGACAAGCTATGCCGCATCTGTAAAGGACAGCAAGCCAATACTCACGGGAGAACTTTTTGATATCTCAGATAAAACTTTCAATCTTGTGGCAATAGACGGATTCCGACTTGCAATAAGAAGCGAATCAACAGAGTATGACGAAAATCTCAATTTTGTAGTACCAAAGAAAACACTCCAGGAGATTTCTTCAATGCTCAAAGATGACGACAACGACTGCACCGTCTGCACAAACAGCAAGCACGTTATTTTCAGGATAGACAATATTCTTGTAATATCCAGACTTCTTGACGGTCAGTTCCATAATTACAAGCCCAGCGTACCGGTAAGCTGTAAGACGGAGGTTATAATAAACAAGAAAGATTTTATGACAAGCCTTGACCGCTGTTCGCTGATAATTGACGAAAAGAACAAAGCTCCCGTCCGCTTTGAGGCTGAAAACGGAATAGTAAAAATAAACTGCAAGACAAGCATAGGAAAGCTCAATGATATAATCAATGCGGATATTTCGGGAGAACCCGTAACCATTGGTTTCAATAACAGGCTTATTCTCGATGCTCTCAGAGCCGCAGAGGGTGACAAAGTGAGAATGAGATTCAGCGGTGCAAAAAAAGTAATAGAAATACTCCCGCTTGAAGGAGAAAGCTATATCTTCCTCGTAATGCCCGTACAGCTCAGAGGCTGAAAGGGCGGAAAGGACTGTTATGTCTGAAATAAAAATCACAACCGAATTTATAAAGCTTGATGCGCTCCTGAAATTTGCGGGTCTTGCCGATACGGGCGGAGAGGCGAAATTACTCATACAGCAGGGACAGGTACTCGTAAACGGGGAAGTATGCACGATGAGAGGCAAAAAAATACGCACGGGCGACTGCGTTTCGGTCGCAGGCAAAGAAGAGGTAACTGTCGTTTGATAATAACTCATGCCGAAATTGACGGATTCAAGAATCTCAAAGGCATATCCTTTGACCCCGACCCGAAATATAATATAATAACGGGCAGAAATGCTCAGGGGAAAACAAATCTCCTCGAAGCCATGTGGATAATGTCGGGCTGCAAGAGTTTCAGAGGCTCAAAGGAAAAAGATTATATAAGCCTTGACGGTAACAAAATGTCAGCCGAAATAAAACTCCTCGACAGCGTGAGAGAGCATAAAATAAAATTTGAAATGACGGGAAACAGAAATGTTCCCAAAACCATACACCTCAACGGTGTCAGGCAGAAAGGCACAAAATCCCTTTTTGACACGTTCAAATGCATAGCCTTTACCCCCGAAGATACCGAGATAATCAGGGGTGCGCCCGAAAAGCGCAGGAATTTCACCGATATGGCAGCCGCACAGCTTGAACCCGTGTTCGTTTCGCATATAAACAGAAATAATGCCATAATGAATCAGCGCAACTGCCTCCTGAAAAAAATTATGCAGGGACAGGCAAAGCCCGATATTCTCAGCGCATGGGACAGACAGGCGGCAAAGGAAGGCGCAGTTATTTCATATATGCGGAACTCATATGTTAAAAAAATAAATAAAATATGCGGAAAGCTTTACCGTATGATTTCGGGCGGAAATGAGGACATGGAGCTTGAATACAGGTCAAATGTTTTTGCAAAAGACGATTTTTCCGCTCCCTGCGGAGAATCCGCATATGAACGCTATTACAGGAAACTCTGCGAATCCGCAGAATACGATATCCGCACAGGGTCAACACATTCGGGTGTGAACCGTGACGAGATATTAATAAAAATAAACGGCGTAAGCGCAAAAGACTACGCATCTCAGGGACAGATAAAATCAGCCGCTCTTGTCATGAAACTCGCACAGGCTGAAATTTTCATGCAGAGGTCAAAAGATGCTCCCGTTGTTTTTCTTGATGACGTAATGGGAGAACTTGACGGAAACAGACAGAGATTTATATTCGATATAATAAAAAATATGCAGGTGTTTCTCACAACACCGAACGAAAGTGCGCTCCTGCCCGAAATAAAGGGCAGAATAATTCACATAAGCGAAGGAAGGATAACAGATGCCTGATGCAGTATATCTGCACATAGGAAACGGTTTTTCGGTCGAAACAGGCAGTATTGTCGGAATATTTGACATGGACAACACAACCGTTGAAAAATGCACCAAAAAACTCCTCGAAAAAGCCGAAAAAGACGGCATATGCATATATACCGCACAGGAACTCCCGAAAAGCTTTATAATAACCGTCAAGGACGGCGAAACAAGAATATATATATCACAGCTTGCCGCATCTACCCTGAAAAAAAGACTTTCGGCAGGCGGAGGATTTTAATATAGATTACCGCACAGAAGGCTTTCAACACTTTCCATGTTGATATGTTGAAAACCCGACTGTAAAAAATTAACGGCAAATGACTGATTTTGGAGGTAAACAAATGAGTCAGCAGAACAATAACTATGACGAAAATGACATAGAGGTGCTGGAAGGACTTGAACCCGTCAGAAAACGCCCCGGAATGTATATCGGTTCAACGGGTTCTTCGGGACTGCATCACCTTGTCTACGAAATAGTCGATAACTCAATAGACGAGGCTCTCGCAGGCTACTGCACCGAAATAACCGTGGAAATCCTTGAAGGCGATATCATACAGGTATCCGACAACGGTCGAGGCATACCCACGGGTATTCACCCGAAAGAGGGAATATCCGCCGCAACGGTTGTATATACCGTACTCCATGCGGGCGGAAAATTCGGCGGAAGCGGATACAAGGTTTCGGGCGGACTTCACGGAGTCGGTGCGTCCGTTGTAAACGCACTTTCCGAATGGCTTGAACTTACCGTAAATGACGGCACACACACATGGTTTCAGCGTTTTGAAAGGGGAGAATATTCAAAACAGCTTGAAATTATCGGAGATACGCACAAAACAGGCACAAGCGTAAAATTCAAGGCAGACCCAGAAATATTTGAAACAACAGTCTACGACTATGAAGTCCTTCTGAAAAGACTGCGTGAACAGGCTTTCCTCAATGCGGGACTGAAAATAATATTCTCCGACAAGCGTGACAAGGACGACATAAAAACAGAAACTCTCTGCTATGAGGGCGGAATAAAACAGTTTGTCGAGCATATCCACGAAACGAGAGGTCTTGAATCCCTTAGCGGAGAGGTAATACATTTCTCAGGCTCTCAGGGCGAGGCATTTGCTGAAATAGCCTTGCAGTACAACGACAGCTACAACGAGATAATTCTCTCCTTTGCGAACAATATACACACAAAAGACGGCGGTTCACATGAAACAGGCTTTAAAAACGCCATAACCAAAGTTATCAACGAATACGGCAGAAAAATGAATCTGCTCAAAGACAGGGAAAAATTAAGCGGTGACGATGTAAGAGAGGGTCTTACTGCGATAATCTCCGTGAAACTCACGGACTGCGAATTTGAAAGCCAGACAAAAGTAAGGCTCGGAAATCCCGAAGTAAAGCCTTTTATTGAAAAGCTTGTCACTGAAAAGCTTATGAATTTCCTTGAAGAAAATCCCGAAATCGCCAAGAGCATTTTCGATAAGAGCCTTTCCGCACTCAAAGCCCGTGAGGCTGCAAAGCGTGCAAGAGAAGCCGAAAGAAGCAAAAACGCTTTCGGAAAATCTCCCATGCCCGAAAAACTTGCCGACTGCGCCGAACGTGACAACAGATACACGGAACTCTACATTGTCGAGGGAGATTCTGCGGGCGGTTCGGCAAAGCAGGGCAGAGACAGACGCTATCAGGCTATACTTTCGCTCTGGGGAAAAATGCTCAACGTTGAAAAGGCGAGAATTGACCGCATTTACGGAAATGACAAGCTTGCACCCGTTGTTACCGCTCTCGGTACGGGTATAGGCGAGGATTTCGACATAGAAAAACTCAGGTACGGAAAAGTAATCATAATGGCAGATGCCGATGTTGACGGTATGCATATCAGAACGCTCCTGCTGACATTCTTTTTCCGCTATATGCGTCCGCTTATCACCAACGGAAATGTATATATAGCCCAGCCTCCGCTCTATCGTGTCGAGAGGAACAAAAAGGTCATGTATGCCTTTTCCGATGCCGAAAGGGATAAATATATAGCCGAACTCTCCGAGGACGGCAAATACAAAGTCGAAACCCAGCGTTACAAGGGTCTCGGCGAGATGGACCCCGAACAGCTCTGGGAAACAACTATGGACCCCGAAAACCGCACAATAATCAGGATAGGCATGGAAGATGCCCTTAAAGCGGACGAAACGTTTACTATCCTCATGGGTGACAAGGTTGAGCCGAGAAGGCTGTTTATTGAGAAAAACGCTAAATTTGCACAGGATTTGGATATATAACATGGACGGAACTTACAGGCTTGAAAAAGATTATAAAATATCCGTTGATATTTTCCGTGAGGGGTACAGGGCATATCAGAAAAAATACGTCTACCCGAAAAGCTGTATATTCATGGGGCTTTTCACGCTGCTTGCCCTTGATTTCATCTATGCTTCGGTAAGAGAACCCGACAACTATATGTCATATCTGCTTGTTGTGGTCTGTTTCGGATTTGCAATAAGGGAATGGTATAATCCCCGAAAAATCCGCAGATGTCTTGTTGAATCATACGCTGAAAACCCCGAAAACGTTTACAGGCTTTCCGTAGGGGACGGCTATGTCGATATATCAACAGTTTCGGAAATGATTGCTGAAAATTCCGATGTTCCCGAAGATGACGGCACAGAACCCGAACCGCCCCCCGAACCTACCCGTATACCCCTTGACGAACAGTTCGGTATACTTGAATATGATGATTTTTTCCTGCTTGTATACGGGAAATCGGTGGTATATATAATTCCTGCGGAAAACTTTACGGAAGAAGAAAAAGATACGGTCAGAAACCTGAAAAGTCAGGAAAGCTGAGATACGGAGGTAAAAGATTTTGTTATACAACGACAATTCAAAGGTGATAAATTCCGAAATCGTTGACGAAATGGAAAATTCAATGCTCCAGTATGCGATGTCGGTTATTGTTGCGAGAGCTTTGCCCGATGTAAGGGACGGACTTAAACCCGTACACAGAAGAATTTTATACACTCTCCACGAAAACGGACTTACTCCCGAAAAGGCATACAGAAAATGCGCCGATACTGTCGGTGCTGTACTGGGACGCTATCACCCTCACGGTGATACTGCGGTATATGATGCGCTTGTGCGTCTTGCACAGGATTTTTCCATGCGTTACCCGCTTGTTGACGGTCACGGAAACTTCGGTTCGATAGACGGTGACGGCGCAGCCGCATACCGTTATACCGAGGCTAAAATGGCAAAACTCACCCTTGATATGCTCACGGACATAAACAAGGAAACAGTTGATTTTGCGCCCAACTATGACGACAGACTGAAAGAACCCACCGTACTGCCTTCACGTTTCCCGAATCTGCTTGTAAACGGCTCAACGGGAATAGCAGTCGGCATGGCTACGAATATTCCGCCCCACAACATGGGAGAAGTAATAGACGCATTACAGCTTCTCATAGATGACCCCGACTGCACCCTTGAACAGCTTATGGAATATATCAAGGGACCCGATTTCCCGACAGGCGGAATCGTAATGGGCAAATCAGGCATAAGGGCAGCATACGGCACGGGCAGAGGAAAAATAACCCTCCGCAGCCGTACACATTTCGAGGAAATACAGGGAAGAAACTGCATTATAGTTGACGAAATCCCCTACATGATTAAGAAAACCCTTATTCTCAAAAATATTAACCAGCTTTGCAAGGATAAGCGCATAGAAGGCATATATGACCTCCGTGACGAATCCGACAAGGACGGAATGAGAATAGTCATTGAACTGAAAAAAGACGCAAATCCGCAGATAATCCTCAATAAACTCTTTGCCATGACCAAATTGCAGGATACCGTGGGAATAATCATGCTTGCCCTTGTGAACGGCGAGCCGAAAATTCTCACCCTGAAACAGATGCTTCAAAATTATCTTGATTTTCAGGTTGAGGTTATCCAGAGGCGTACAAGGTTTGAACTCCGCAAAGCCCTTGAAAGAGCGCATATACTCCAAGGTTTCATACTTGCGGCAGACCACATTGACGAGGTAATATCAATTATCCGCAGCAGCAAGACAATTCCCGAAGCCAAAAACGCAATGATTGAAAGATTTGCCGATATTGACCTTGCGGAACTCCTCGACAGAACACAGTATGACATGAAAGGTCTGCACCTTGAAAGCAAAAAAGGTCTTTCTCAAGAACAGGCTGAGGCAATCGTGCAGATGAAACTTGGTGCGCTCACAGGTCTTGAAAGACAGAAAATCACGGACGAACTCTATGAACTCCTGAAAAAAATCTCCGACTATGAGGACATTCTCGCAGATGTAAACCGTGTATATCAGATAATCATGGACGATTTGAACGTGATAAGAAAAAAATTCAGCGATTCAAGAAGAACCGATATCGAATCAATAAGCGGAGAAGTTGACATAGAAGACCTTATCCCGAAAGAGGACTGCGTTGTAACATTCACAAACAACGGATATATCAAGCGTATGCCGCTTTCCGAATACAAGACTCAGCACCGTGGCGGTCGTGGAATAACAGGCATGAAACAGCGTGAGGAGGATTTCGTTGAGGAAATGTTCATCTGCGGTTCTCATGACAATATTCTGTTTATTTCAAACAAGGGCATAATGTACAAGCTCAAATGCTATGAAGTTCCCGACGGTTCAAAGGCATCAAGGGGATTCAATCTGATAAATCTCTTACCGCTCACCGAAAACGAAAAAATCGCAGCCATGATAAAAACTACCGATTTCAGCGATGAAAAATATATAGTCATGGTTACCAAGAACGGCAAGATAAAGCGTTCAAACCTCTCACTTTACAAAAACGTCAGAAAGAAGGGGCTTATAGCCATAGGTCTTGACGAGGGCGATGAAATAGCAGGTGTACGTATGACTGAAGGCAATGCAAGAATATTTGCTGCAACAAGAAACGGCATGGCTATATGCATAGAGGAGAACGATGTGCGTTCGATGTCACGTTCTTCTCACGGTGTAAAGGCAATAACTCTCCGTGAGGACGACTATGTTGTAAGCATAGCAAGAGTCCGTGAGGGTGCATCTCTCCTGACCGTTACCGAAAACGGCTACGGAAAGAGAACGGAACTTGAAAATTACCGTGTTCAGAGGAGAGGCGGTTACGGTCTTGCAAACTACAAGGTAGATGACATAAGAGGTCATGTATGCGGAATAAAAATAGTCGATGAAGATGATGATATAATTCTGATTTCAAGTGACGGCGTAATCATAAGAATACTCGCAAAAGACATAAGAATAACAGGACGTACCGCAAAGGGTGTGCGTGTTATGCGTGTCGGTGAGGGTGCAAAAGTTGTGGCTTTCACCCGTGCGGAACATGATGATGACGCACAGACAGAAAAAGTTGAACAGCTTACCGAAGAACAGGCAAAACTTCAGGACGAACAGGCTGAACTTGACGAACAGAACGAAACAGTCACCGAATCCGAAGAAAATGAAGAATAACAGTAAAAAAGAGGAGAATCGCCTGAAATACGGCGAAACTCCTCTTACTGCAATTGTGATGTTTTTTACAAGCCTTTTCTGTCAGTGGGGGAACTGGTTCATATACGAAAAATTTGATTATCACTGGGTATTTACGCTTTTCACACCGCTGATTCTCTGCCTGATGTATCATTTTGTGAGGCTTGATGCAGACGGAAACGGGAATTTTTCGGGGAAATTTCTTTTTGTTTTCTCGGTAATTGCTCCGCTTTTATTCGGGATAATCCTTACAGTTATTATGATTCTGACAAGCCCCGACATAAGCAATTTCAATCCCGATGCGGAATACAGGGGCAGTGTGCGTGAGATTATCGCAACATATGCGGGCAGATTTGTAATAACTTCCCTGTATCTGCTGATATTTGCGCCGATTGATTTTATATTCACACACCGCAGAGGAGGAAAAAATGAATAAAAAAATTTTGTCTGCGGTGATATCCGCATTTGCGCTGTATGCCGCATATGGAAATATATTTGCTTTTAAAATCCGCAGGGAAAAACTCGGAAACGGGTTAAAAATATTTCAGATATCCGACATACACAAGAAAAGATTTGGTGAGAATAACTGCAAAATCGCCGAAACTGCAAAAAAAGAATCCCCCGACCTCATTTTTCTGACAGGGGATACCGTTTCACGCCGTCAGAAAAATTTTGCTCCCGAAAAGATTCTGCTTGAAAATCTCTGCAAAATTGCACCCGTATATGTCACACTCGGAAATCATGAGGGCGACCTTGGCGATAAATATTTAAAAAAATTTATCGGTATAGTTAAAAATTCAGGTGCGGTTTTGCTGAGAAACGAAATAAAAACCGTTGAAATAAAAGGCAGAAAATTTAACATATGCGGTCTTGAACTCCCGCAGACGGTCTACAAGAAAAACGGCAGATATAAAAATCTCGATATTCCGACACTTGACGATATAAATTCACTTGTGGGCAGGTGTCCGCAGGGCGAAACGCTTCTCCTTGCACATAATCCTCTTTTCGGGGAATTGTATTCGGAATGGGGGGCGGATTATACATTCAGCGGTCATGTACACGGCGGAATAATAAATATCATGGGACAGGGGTTACTCTCTCCCGAAAGAAAATTCTTTCCGAAATACTCAAAGGGAATATATGAAATAAACGGAAAGAAACTCCTTGTTTCCGCAGGTATAGGAAAACTCAGGCTTTTCAACCCCTCGGAAGCAGTTGTTTACGAATTATAGCTTGCAACGGCGAATATTATAAGCAGAAGTCCGCCCGTCCATGATAGGTCATGTTTGAGTGATGAAATTTTTCTGCCCGTCACCGAACCAAGAAAAATTGCAATACAGCCGATGACAAAAGTAAAAAAGGCTGAAACAAGCGGATTGATTCCCGAAATTCCACAGCCCAGACCTGTTGCCATTGAATCAAGTGAACCTGCGACAGCAAGTGTGACAGCCTCACGGGGCGAGAGAATTTTTGAATTGTCAGTGTCCGCAGCAGTATCATCAAGGTAAAGCTGAATGACAAAATTAAGACCGCACATTTTGACTGAAAGTTTATTTTCGCCGTTAAGGTGCTTTACGGCGTTTCTGACGGCACTTTTGCCTATTGCAAGTATACCGATAGCCACCATGACCAACGTGCCTGAAATGCGGCATAAACTCTCAGAAATGAGATTTCCGAAAACTGACGACAGATAAATTGAAATTCCGAACACAAAAGCACATATGAAACTGATAACAAATGCCGAAAAAAGAGGTATCTTTATTCCGCTGCTGCGGTATGCCGCTGCGAAAAGAAAAGTATCAACGCTTATTATGACGGCAGGTATTATTTCATTTGCCAAAATATCACCCCCGCTGTCATGATATGAAAAAGCGGGGGTTTTTGTTAATAATCTCGAAATTTATGCGGTTTACGCACAAAAAACATTAATTTTTCCGTCAGATTTTAAAAAAATTGTTGACTTTTCATGCATTTGATGCTATAATAAAAAACAGTATCCGAAAAAAGGAGGAGCGCATTTGAAAGCAGGAGTATCAACAGCCTGTCTTTATCCCATGCCCGTTGAGGAAAGCCTTTATCAGCTTGCCGTGAACGGTGTCGCAAACGTGGAAATATTCATAAACACACATTCCGAACTCAAAAAAGATTTTGCCTGCAATATCGCTGATATTCTTAAAAGATTTGACGTAAAATGCAGAGCCGTCCACCCTTTTACCTGCGAACTTGAACCGCTTATGTTCTTTTCGGAATATGAAAGGCGAATGGACGATATACTTGAATATTACAGGCTTTATTTCAGCTTTATGAACATTGTCGGGGCGGATATATTTGTTTTCCACGGCGCAAAGGGAAATATCACAAAAGAACTTTACTGCGAAAGATATTCAAGGCTTTTCAGCCTCGGAAAAGAATACGGTGTGCGTGTTGCAGTTGAAAACGTTTCACGTTGCAGAAGCAGTTCTTCCGCATTCATAAGGGATATCGCAAAAATGCTCGGAAACGATTTTTCTTTCGTCCTCGATACAAAACAGGCAATACGTTCGGGTGAAACGCCGTTTGCTTTCGTTGAGGCGGCTGGAAAAAGCCTTGAACATATTCACATAAGCGATTCGGGCGAACTTGGCGACTGTCTGCCGGTCGGAAAAGGAAATTTCCGTTTCAGGCAGTTTTTCGACAAGGTGAACAGCGTTAATCCCGATGCAAGCGTAATCCTTGAACTGTACAGAAACAGTTTCAGGGGCATAAGCGACCTCGTTTCAGGATACAATATACTTGCCAATATGACGGCACAATATAAAAATCGGGGGGATTAGGCATGAAATGTCCGTTCTGCGGTTTCGATGATTCAAAAGTTGTCGATTCACGCCCGAAAGACGGAAAAATAAAACGAAGAAGAGAATGTACCAAGTGCAGCGCAAGATTCACAACATTTGAGACCGTTGAAAAACCTCTCCTCATGGTGGAGAAAAAAGGCGGTACTTATGAGCCTTTCAACAGAAACAAACTCATACAGGGGATTTTTTCCGCAATAAAGAAAAGACCCGTGACAATTGAAGATGTTTCGGGAATAGCAGACTATGTTGAGAATCATTTTGCAAACAAGCTCATGACAGTCGCAAAATCAAAGGAAATCGGAGAGCTTGTTCTCGAAAGGCTCAAAGATATAGATTCAATATCATACATAAGGTTCGCATCGGTTTATGAGGATTTTACCGATATTGAGAGCTTTGTCTCGATAATAAGCGAACTCGAACGCAAATAGCAAACAGGGGGTAAACATTATGAACAAAATAGCTGAGATATTTGATATGCTTCTTGACCCGTTTGACGACAAGGAGTCAAAAAGCGGATTCGGCGAGGATTTCGGCAAGTACAGAAAGCTTACGATTCTTTCCTATATTTTTCCGATTCTCTTTTTCCTGCCCGCAGTAAAAGACAAATATTCTCCGTTCTGCAAATTCCATGCAAATCAGTCGTTTCTCTGGCTGATTACCTGCATAGTGGTCAATGTAATAGGCAGAATAATAAAGCTTGTGCCTTTGGTGGGCGGATTGGCTTCATGGGTCGTAAGCCTTGCATTGGTGCTTGTAACTGCTATGCTTGCCTACGGCGAATACACGGGAAAAGCAGTTAAACTCCCCGTAATAGGCGATATGCTTAAATTATTCTAACTCACGGGAGATACAATGGTTTTTCCGTCCTCACTGTATACGAGAGATGCAACGGCATTTCCTTCGCATACGATGAGTTCCGCAAGCATTTTCTGATTGTCGGGGCGGAAATTCCTGATGTCATATACATAGATTACAGCGTTCTTTCCTGCATTTTCACGCAGGGGAAGTCTCTGCCTGTCCTGTATTTCTGCATATTCCGAGTATTTCTCGGAAAATACGGCAGGTATAAGTATATCACTGCATGATATTTCCCTGACTTCCCAGCCGTGGGAGGCAAAATAGGCTGTCCTTTCGCTTTCGTTCGATGCGGGAATCACAAGCGGCTGCTGTGTTTTCTTTTCGGGTCTGAAATGCAGCATTAAGGCAAAAGATGCGGAGGTCAAAGCTGTAACGGCAACAACTGCGGTAATTTTTCTGTTCATAAAAGCACTTCCGTTTCTGAATTTATATTTTGTAAATATTATGCCGAAAGGAGAAAAATATGCCGCTTATCAGACTTGACAGATTTATTTCGGAGAGAACCGAATACACACGCAGTACAATAAAGGAACTCGCAAAGAAAGGGAAAATTTCCGTTGACGGCGTTGTCCAAAAATCTTCCGATATGAAAATAGACCCCGAAAATTCCGAAGTGAAAATCGGCGGCAGGCTGATATCCTCGCAGAGATACAGATATATCCTGCTCAACAAGCCCGAAGGCTATGTATGCTCCACGGACGACAAGGACGGCGAAACCGTCATGAAACTTGTTCCTGAGGAGTGGCGCACAAAAAATATGTTCCCCGCAGGACGGCTCGACAAAGACTCCCTCGGCGCACTTCTCATAACCGATGACGGGGAGCTTGCACACAGAATGTTGTCACCTGCAAGCCATGTGCCGAAAATCTATATTGTGAAACTTGACAGACCTTTCCAAAGTAAATATATTGACATATTCAAAAATGGGGTGGTTCTGCCTACGGGCGAGTTATGCCTTCCCGCAAGGCTCAGACCTGTTGAAAACTGCGATAAACTGGCATTTGTAGAGCTTCATGAGGGAAAATATCACCAGATAAAAAGAATGTTCGGGGCTGTCGGGAACTCTGTTGAGCAGTTGGCGAGAGTTTCTGTCGGAGGGCTGATTCTGCCCGAAAAACTGGCAATTGGTCAGTGTATGGAATTATTGCACAAAGATGTTGAAAACTTGTTTTCAGACCCTGATTTTGACCTGATTTGCCGTAATTTTTCGGGATTTTTTCGGCATTTCCAATAAATAAATAATTGTAACTTTGGCAATTTAGCATCTTGAAAAATTTTGAAAAGTTTGTTATTATATTAGTATAGCTGATAATGTGTTTTCATCAGCAAGAAATTTGAACTGGAGGACTGGATTAAATGGCAGGCTTAACACTTAAAAACATTTACAAGAAATATCCGGGCGGCTTCACGGCTGTTACAGATGTTAATTTAGAGATAAGAGACAAGGAGTTCATCGTACTGGTAGGACCTTCGGGCTGCGGTAAATCTACAACACTTCGTATGATTGCAGGTCTTGAAGAAATTTCAGAGGGTGAGCTTTACATTGGCGACCGTCTTGTAAACGACATCGCCCCCAAGGACAGAGATATAGCAATGGTTTTCCAGAACTACGCTCTTTATCCTCATATGTCCGTTTTTGACAACATGGCTTTCGGACTTAAACTTCGTAAGGTTCCCAAGGACGAAATCGAAAGAAAAGTTACAGAGGCAGCTAAGATTCTCGACCTCTCACACCTCCTCGACAGAAAGCCCAAGGCTATGTCAGGCGGTCAGAGACAGCGTGTTGCTCTCGGTCGTTGTATAGTTCGTTCGCCTAAGGTATTCCTCCTTGACGAGCCTCTCTCAAACCTCGATGCTAAACTCCGTGCGCAGATGAGAACCGAAATTTCAAAAATCCACAAGAAGCTCGGTACAACGTTCATTTACGTAACCCATGACCAGACAGAGGCTATGACAATGGGTGACAGAATCGTTTGTATGAAAGACGGTTTCATTCAGCAGGTTGATACCCCCCAGAACCTTTACGAGAGACCCGTAAACAAGTTCGTTGCAGGATTCCTTGGTTCTCCTCAGATGAACTTCATTGATGCTGTTCTCAGAGAAGAATACGGTCAGTATATCGTTGAGTTTGGTTCAAACGACTCAAAGACACAGAGAGGCGTTAAGTATCAGATAATCGTTCCCGAATCCAAGTCCACTCCCGAACTCGGAAATTATGTAAATAAAGAAATTATCCTCGGTGTTCGTCCCGAAGATATCCATGATGAGCCTGTACATCTTGCAAATGCTACAACAGGTGTCGTTGATGCTTATGTTGAACTTACTGAAATGATGGGTGCAGAAACTTACCTCTACCTCATCTGCGAAGGCAACTCAATGACAGCAAGAGTAAACCCAAGGTCTACGGCAAGACCCGGAGATGATATCAAGGTTGCCATTGACCCCAACAAGATTCACATCTTCGACAAGGAAACTGAAAAGACTATCGTAAACTGATAAACTAAGAAATATTCACTTTTCATATTTATCCTTTCTTTCTATCGCTGTATGCGCAAGTATCAGCGAACGAAAAGCCGTAGTTTTACTGCGGCTTTTTGTTTTGCATAACAGAGGAAATTTTTGCCCCTTGAATCGGGAGAAAACGCAGTGCAGTGAACGAAGATTCAAGACTCAAACGGCAAAAATTGACGATTTTAAACAGGAGGTTTTAATGGAATTAAAACAGTATTTTCAGGAACATAAACAGGAAATGGTTGATTTTCTGCGTGAATTGATATCTGTCAGGAGCGTTCAGAATGAACCGTCAGAGGGATTCCCTTTCGGAAAAAAGCCTGCAAAAGCCCTGAATATCATGCTTGACAGGTGCAGGCAGGAGGGATTTGCCGTTGAAAATGTTGAAAACTATGTCGGTACGGCAGTTTTCAACAATGCGGAGTTGAAATTGGGGATACTCTGTCACCTTGATGTAGTTCCCGAAGGTGACGGCTGGACGGGCGACCCTTATGTACTGCGTTATGAACCTGATACCGACAAGCTTATCGGACGTGGGGCAATAGATGACAAAGGTCCTTCCGTTGCGGCATTTTTTGCTCTCAAAGCGATAAAAGATTTAAATATTAAATTAAAAAGCGGAGTACAGCTTATTTTCGGAACAAATGAGGAAAACGGTTCTGCCGACCTCGCATATTACAGGAAAAATCACGAATTTCCGCCTTGTGTATTCACTCCCGATGGGGAATACCCCGTTATAAACGGCGAAAAGGGTATGCTCAGAGTTTATTTTTCTGCGGATTTCAAAGATAACATAATTAACAGCATAAAGGCAGGGACGGTTATAAATGCAGTACCAAACAAATGCACAACAACCTGCGGTTTTGAGGCGTTTTTTTATGAGGGAAAATCCGCACACGCATCAACTCCAGAAAAGGGTGAAAACGCAATAACAAAATTTCTTGCGGAATACAGTAAAGAATTTAACAATGAGTTATTGCTGAATCTTGCGGAATTATTCCCGCATAACGAATTTGACGGAAAATCCTGCGGACTTGGCTTTTCTGACGAAATATCGGGGAAAATGACCTGCGTGCTGTCCATGCTCAACACAGAAAACGGAAAGCTTAAAGGCGGAATAGATATAAGATTTCCTCTTGACAGGACAAAAGACGAAATAATTAAAATATTAAAGGAAAAAATTGAAAGCGCAGGATTTGAGATAACTTCATACGAGGGCGCAGAGCCTCATATAACGGACGAAAACAGCCCCTTTGTACAGACGCTCCTGAACGTCTATGAGCGTGTAACGGGCGAAAAAGGATACTGTATAGCGATAGGCGGCGGTACTTATGTACATGAAATAGAGGGCGGTGTTGCATTCGGTGCAGAGTTCCCCAATCAGGACGGAAATATGCACGGTGCAGACGAATTTATCACCCTTGAAAATCTCCTGAAAAATGCCGAAATAATGGCGGAAGCCATAATTGAAATATGCAAGTGACGAAAAAATCTCCCCATGACTTCATGAGGAGATTTATTTTTACTCTGTAAAAGTATCATCGGTTTCAAGGGTTTCGACAGTTTCGGTTTCGCCGTCCATGCCGTCAACAATATTTTCGCCTGCGTCCTGTGCGCCGTCAATGAGTTCATCGCCTGCGTTTTGTACCCCGTCAATGATGTCTTTCCCCGCATCGCCAACGCCGTCAATAACGTCTTTACCTGCATCGCCCACACCGTCGGCAGCGTCTTTTATGTGATTGGAAACAGAATTTTTCTTGCTGTCGGTTACGCTCATATTGTTTTCGTTGCGCCGTCTTTCGTTGTCATCACTTGTAATTCTCTTGTCGTGGTCGTAGTCGTGGATATCGGTAGTTGAAACGAAGCTTTCGTCTGTGTAGCTGTCGTTGTAGTTGTCCGCACCGCAGCTTGTAAACGAGGCGCAGACAGTGAGGAGAAGTGAAGTAACTATAAGTTTCCTGTTCATAAAAATACCGTCCTTTTAAGGGATTTATTGCAGATTCTCCGCAATATGAGGTTATTATTGACAGTATTTTTAAATTTATCCGCATATAATTAAAATTAAGTTTTCAACAGCTTTCAACAGAGTTTTCAACAGTCAGTGGAAAGAGGTGTTGAAAACTTAATCAGAGCATAAATGCAAGCAAATCCCAGTACATATGCAATATTATCGGGACAAGCAGATTTTTCGTCTTTATGAAAGAATACGAGAATATAACGCTTAAAAGTATTATCTGTATAAATCCGCCCGAAACGATATTTGCAAGCAGTACGCCTTTTACTGACCATATAGGGAAATGTATCAAAAGAAACATTACAGCATTTATTCCTATTGAAAGATATTGATTTTTTTCGGTATAGGTTGAATTGAGAAGCCAGCCACGGAAAACAGTTTCTTCCGTGACACCAACGAAAAGCACTATTATGATACTGTGTACTCCGAAACTTTCATTTATGGCAATTTTTCCGTTTGTGCGGTATGAATTTATGAGTATGAAAACGGAAAATACTGCGATTACGGGAAGGAGTTTCAGCCACGGAATTTTCAATCCGAAAATGTTTTCTTTCTTAACAAACATGGAATCATTGTATTTGCCAATAAGAATCCATGCAGGAACAAACCATATCAGCGTTTTTATTATTTCTTTTAATATTTGTGCGGTTATCGGGTTGATGTCAGAGAATAAATCTGAAAAAAGGATTGTTCTTACAGTCCATATTGCATAGAATACAACGACATATATGGTAAGTGCAAGTTTTTTCCGCATAGTATCACCAGCCTTGTTATATTGCATGACCCTGCCGAAAAATCAGCAGGGTCACAATATTATTTTTTCTTTTTCTTCTTTTTGGGTTTGTCTGATTCGTCTTCCGAAACATCGTCATTATCCGAACCGCTGTCGGAATCATCGTCAGAATCTTCGGGAGTTTCGGTATTTTCCGAATTGTCTTTTGTTTCTTCTTTTTTGTCCTCTTTATCTTCTTCTTTTTTCTTCTGTGATTTGAGAATCTGAACTTTTTTGTTATTGTCTGCGGATTCTTCTGTGGGAGGGAGACCCTGTTTCATGCGGTCACGCATTTTTCTTTCAGCTTCCCAAACTTTGTCATTCTTTTTGTCATAGAGGTAGAAAAGAACAAGTACGGCTATGCCGATGAGGAGAGTAACAATTCCCATATTGAATCCGGGAGGAGAATAAGTCATTGAGACAGTGTGTTCTCCGGGGGTAAGCCTTAAACCTATCATGGCATTGAGAATAACAACAACGCCTGTATCGCCTTCTATGTTGTTTTTAGCGAGTTTGGAACCATCATCTTTTATTGTGTCCGTAAAGAGGTTGTCAACTTTCTTTCCGTCAACCTTGATAGTCCAGCCCGGTTCATAGGGTATGGAAGTATAGAGAATCTGACCTTCTTCTGCGGTAACAGTACCCTCAATGTGGTCGTCCTTGAACTTGTCCAAGTTTATGTTCATGGGTGAGGATTTGAGTTTCTGTATGTCTTCGTGGAAAGCATCATAATCAAGCTGATAGAACTGGAAATCCTTAATCATGATATATTCATTGTTTCCCGTCTTGTCAATCTGTCTTATGGTAAGTCTTACTTCGATATCCGTTCCGGGTTCAAATTTGCCGAGATTTACGATAGAATATTCATATCCGTCAAAGTAACCGCCCATTCCCTTATGGTTTATAAAGTTTCCGTTTTCGTCCTTTTCGGTTGAGAGCCATACATTTGCGCCCTTCTGGTTGTCGGATTTGAGGAACATATAGATGCAGTCATTGTTTTCGGCAGTCAAATGGAGATTTACGGTCGGGTCACCTGCCTGAGCATTTGCATTGTAGCAGTGCTGTCCGTTGTAGTCAGATTCCCAGCATTCTTTCATTTCAACTTCGGGGTCAGGGAGTCTGACAAAATAAGCCTTTGGTTCAAGTGCGCCCGAATAATCGGGTGTACTGCCTGTCATACTGCTCATGAAATTGTTCATGCTGTTGAAGGGGTTGTCGTTTCCGAGGAAGCTGAGTTTAAGGATATCATCATCAGCCATGAAAGCTATCGGGAGAGCATCGGGATTTTCGTATACATCGAGGTCGGCTTCTTCACCGCCGAGATTTATATATTTTGTTGAGAAAACCTTGTTGTAGTACGGGCTTAACAGTGATTTCTGTCCCGAAATATTCTTGTTCGGGTCATTCAGAACGTACTTTATGCCGAGGAGAGAGTCCGCAACGGGTGTATTTCCGTCATATCTTGTTTCATAGCTCTTTGTTGAATATCCGAGAGTTTCGATGAATCTCAGGATTCTTGTATTCATGACGGAGCTTGAATGTGAAAGACCTTTAAGTCCCCATGCCTGATTGTCGTTTACGTTACGGAAGAAAGTTTTTTCTGTTCGGTAAAGACTGTTGTCATATTCTTCAAGTTGTTTTGTGACATTCGGGGCATATTTTACCATGTCATAGGTTTTGTGTTCGGAATAATAAACTTCCTTGTGGATTTTCCAGAAAGTATCGTAGGTATTATATCCTGCCTCAAAGAAAACAACTGCCGCAAGTGCAACGGAAATCATATTCTTTGTCTTGATTTTCTTGGCATTTGAATATAAATACACGATAATAAGATAAATTGCCGCAAGGACAAGACCAAAGGCAAGAGTTCCGAGCCAGAGGCGTTTCCATTCCTCGCCGTTGTATGTTTCGGTGGTGGTATAGGGGAATTTCGCAACATACTGATACTTTGTCTCATTGTATTCAAAAGAGGGCATTTTCGCCTCAAAGAGAAATACAAGTATGGCAAGAACGGCAAATATTCCGCCGAGACTTTTTGAAGAAACCTTATATGCACCGAGTTTCGCAAATATATCCGCAGCCATTGCAACGAGTATGAACGAAACAAGGAAAGAATATCTGTAAGGGAGCCAGTTGGGGTCTTGTCCGCCGTGCCACATCATGTTTACGGGCTTGATGTACATACTTATGAACATGACAAAGAGAAGTGCGCCGTAGCCTATTTTCTTTCTGAGCTTTATTTCCCTGTTTATGAAATAAAGTGGTGCAAGACAGGCTGAAAGCACACCGCAGTATATTTCGGGTCTGCCGTAGAGTTTCGTACCCGTATCAACGTTTACGGAGTAATACTGGTCGGGGAGCAGACAGGGGATAAGTTCAATCGGGTTGAACATGGTCTTGAATGAATAATCGGGCTTTGAGAAATTGAATTTACCGAGGGCAAGTGCATTGTATACGGGCATTATCATGATATAACTGCACAGCAGGACGGTAATTGTTGCGATTATCATAGTGCCGATTGTTGTCGCATATTCGGTGATATTCCTGAATTTGCGGCTTGTGCCTGCAAAGAGATAGTACACGAAATAGAGTGCAACAAAGATGGCAACCATGAATCCGATATAGAAGTTTGCTATAAACATTATTGAAAGCGGAATTATATAGTTGATTTTTCTTCCGTCATCAACAAGGTATTCAACGCCGAGAATTATAAGCGGCAGATATGCAGGACCGTCAACCCACATTGGGTCAATGAGCTGTATAACGGAATATGCCATAAGTGCGTACATTGTTGAGAATATTACCGACTGCAAGGGCGGAACATTCTTTGATTTCTGAGCATATACGCAGAAAGCCGTGCCTGCCGTGCCGATTTTGCAGAGCTGCATTATCATAAGGCTTTCAAGCAGGAAAGACCTCGGCAGAAGTATTACAATAAAAGTGAACGGGCTTGCGAGATAGTATCCTATTACGCCCTGAAAACCTCCCGAAAGGTTTCTCGCCCAGCTGTAAAGGGCTGTTCGTCCCTCCCAGAAGCACCTGCGGATATTTTCAAAGTAATAGACATACTGACCGTTAAGGTCAAGGGTGAGAACCGAACGTGTGCCGAACGGGTAGACCCTGAAAAATGCGTAGGCTATGAGTCCGAGAAGTGCAGGTATAAGGAAGGCTGCGATATAGTAGAGCGGTCTGTATTTGACATATGCTCTTATCGGCTCAACGCTTACGGCTGCATGGGACTTTGAGCCTGCTTTGGACTTAGACAATGTTTTTCCTCCTCTTATTTAAAATCGCTGACTTCTATTATACTATACTTTTTCAGCAATTTCAAGGGGGTGACAAAAATTTTTTTTAACAAGGCTGTTTGTGCATTTATTGGATTCTGTCGGATTTTTTAAAAAAACAGGTGACAAATATAAAAACTTGTGTTATAATATAGTCAAGTATTATATCGGAGATGAAAAAATGAACAAATACAAAAAGCTTGCTTTTAATACCGTAATTTTTGCCATAGGTACTTTCGGGTCAAAAATTCTTGTCATACTCCTCACGAATCTCTATACAAAAAATATATCGACTGACGGAATGAGCGACAAGGATTTGCTTGATACAATGCTTCTGTTTCTTCAGCCTGTGTTTACTTTTGCGTTGCAGGAATATCTCATAAGGTTCGGACTTGACAACAATTATGACAAAAGGGAAGTTTTCACGACATCTTTCTGCATGACGGCAGTCGGAATGATTGCATCTGCGGGGGTTATACCTCTCTTGGGGCTGATACATTTTTTCGGCTTTATAAACGGCTATACGCTTATTTTAATCATATACCTGAGTACGTCCTCGCTGAGAATGTTGTTTGCCCAGTTTGTGCGTTCGAGGGATATGGTAAAATTATTTTCTCTTGACGGAATAATTGCAACCCTTACGCTTTTTATATTCAATGTATTGTTTATATCATATGCTCATCTCGGAGTAAAAGGCAGTATGTATGCGGTAATACTTTCTGATTTCTGTTCCTGTGTTTTTCTTTTTATAGTGGGCGGTCTGCATAAATTCATAGGTAAAAAATATTTAAGCAAAGAACTTGCGAAAACAATGCTTAAATTTTCCCTGCCCCTTATCCCGACAATAGTTATGTGGGCTATAACAAGCCTTTCGGACAGACTTTTCATACGCTATATGACAAGCGACAGGGCTGAACTCGGAGCAGGTCCTGCGGGACTTTACGCTGTTGCGAACAAGATTCCAAATCTCATATCAATGGTTTCGACCATATTTTTTCAGGCGTGGAATATGTCGGCAATAACCGAGAATGAATCCGATGACAGGAGCATATTCTATGAAAAGGTGTATTCCGCATATGAGGCGATGCTTTTTATTGCCTCGGCTTTTCTGATACTGTTTGCAAAGCCTGTAAGCTCGATAATAGCCAATTCAAGCACATACAGCGAGTACGGGACGGTATATGTCTATACGCCCGTCCTTATAATTTCCGTAATTTTCACCTGTCTCAACCAGTTTCTCGGAAGTGTGTACTCGGCGACAAAGCACACGAAAAATTCGTTCTGGACTGCGCTTATTGCCTGCTGTGTGAATCTTTTCATGAATTTCATGCTTATTCCCGAATGGGGCATACAGGGGGCATCTGTTGCCACTTTCCTGAGCTATTACATATGTTTCTGGGTGAGAATGATAGATGCAAGGTATTATGTTCCCTTTAATTTCAGCAAGGAAAAATCAATACTGAACACGGTTCTTCTGCTTGAAATGAGCCGTCTTATAATATTTGACTGCAACAATTGTTTCCTCCGAATGGCTATAATCACAGCCGCAGTCTGCGGTATAAATTTCCGTTCCCTGCTTTCAACCGTTCAGAAAATCCTCAGAAAAAGTTAGTTTTATCAAAAATATCATCATGGAGGTACTTATGAATATAGAACTTAACAGAATAAACGATGAAATCCGTGAGAGTGCTTCTGAATTTGTCCTTGCGACAAATGAAGCATATATGTATCATCTTGAAAGAATAGTCGACAATATAGAAAAAAATAAAAACGAAAAGCCCGTAATACTTCTTTCAGGTCCTTCAGGTTCGGGAAAAACCACCACGGCTTTCATGATACAGAAAATACTCAACGAAAGAGGCTGTACAACACATACTCTCTCAATGGATAATTATTTCTGTCCGCTGACGGAAGAAGAAAAAGAACTTGCTGCCCTCGGAAAAGCCGACCTTGAATCACCCGACCGTGTTGACAAAGTTCTCCTTAATGAACAGATAGAGGCAATAGAAAAGTGCCTGCCCGTTGAGATACCGAAATATAATTTTGCGGAATCATGCCGTGACAAATCTGAAATGACACTCACACGAAAAGAAGGGGAAATCGTTATCTTTGAAGGCATACACGCCCTGAATCCCAATGTTGTAACCGTTCCCGACAGCCGTCTGTGCAAAATTTACGTAAGTGTCAGAACGAGAGTAACCTGTGATGACATAATTCTTCACCCCTCGAAAGTAAGGCTTATGCGCCGTATGATAAGAGATAAATTCTTCCGCAAGCGTTCTCTCAGGGAAACAATGAATATGTTTGCAAGCGTTGAAAACGGTGAAAACAAGTATATCATGCCTTACAAGCACCGTTCGGATTATGATATAGATACTTTCATGCCGTATGAAATAAATATATATAAGGATTTGCTCATAAATCAGGTCAGGGAACTGGGAGATATCCCCGAACTGGCAGATGTAAACAAAGTCCTTGAAGCGGCTGAAAGCCTTGACCGTTCGCTTGTACCTGCCGATTCCCTCATAAGGGAATTTATCGGTGACGGACAGTTTAAATATTAATTTGAAATAAAAAATTATCAAGAGGAAGATTTTAAATAGGAGGTCAAAATGGATAATTATTCTCTCGGCATTGACATAGGCTCTACTACGGTAAAGACTGTCATAACCGATACGGACGGAAATATTATAAGCTCTAAATATCTGCGCCATCTCTCAAAAGTAAGGGAAACCGTAAAAGACCAGCTCAAAATAATTCAGGCTGACTACCCGAACGAAAAATTCACGGTATGTATTACGGGTTCGGCAGGGCTTGGTCTTGCAAATGCCGCAGAAATCCCCTTTGTTCAGGAAGTCCATGCGGCTTTTCTCGCTGTAAAGAAAAAATATCCCGATGCAGATGCAGTTATAGAACTCGGCGGAGAGGACGCTAAAATAATTTTCCTCACGGGGGGAACGGAACAGCGCATGAACGGTTCATGTGCGGGCGGTACGGGAGCATTTATAGACCAGATGGCTACTCTCCTCGGAATATCCGCAGATGAACTCGACAAGCTTTCCCTGCGTGCAAACAAGATATATCCGATTGCATCAAGGTGCGGAGTTTTCGCAAAATCCGATATTCAGCCCCTTTTGAATCAGGGCGCAAAGCGTGAGGATATTTCGGCAAGCATATTTCAGGCAGTTGTTGACCAGACGGTTTCGGGTCTTGCACAAGGCAGAACCATAGAGGGAAAAGTCCTCTTTCTCGGAGGACCTCTGTTTTTCCTGAAAGGTCTGAGAAAAGCCTTTAAAGACACTCTCGGTCTTGATGACGAAAATGCGGTATTTCCCGATGAAGCTCCTGTTTTTGTGGGGTATGGCTGTTCGCTCTATGCCTCGACTTTTGATGACACTCTCACGGCGGAGGAAATTATTTCCAAGATAGACAACGCAAAAATTTCCGACAATATCGTAACGGGAGAACCTCTTTTCAAATCTCAGGCGGAATATGATGAATTTATCGCAAGACACAAGAAATTTGACCTCGGATATGCCGACATAAGAAAATATAAAGGCGATGCATACCTCGGAATAGATGCGGGTTCGACAACGACAAAACTCGTCCTTATAACCGATGACGGCAGGATACTGTATCATCATTATTCTTCAAATCAGGGTCAGCCCCTTGACAAGATAGTCAGTCAGCTTAAAACAATTTACGGAATATTAAACCCCGA
>JAFYFU010000091.1 GCA_017543595.1 Ruminococcus sp.
ACCCCGGTCTTTTCGGCAAGATTTTCGGAAATATGAAAAAGAAAATCGACAAGATTCTTGCAAAATATCACACCATGGGCGAGGAAATCGACAAGATTTACGTTGAACTCAAAAAGTATGAGAGCGAAATCAAGCAGTCAAACCGCAACCTCGACCAGATGTTTGAGGCAAATGTAAATTATTACCATGACCTCGTTAAATATATTCTCGCAGGCGAATGGGGCTGCGAACAGATTCAGGAGGCTATAACTCAGCGTGAGGCTGAAATGGCAAATACAGGCGATACGGCTATCCAGTTTGAGCTTGAAAGTCTCAGACAGGCTTTACAGCTCCTTGAACAGCGTACTCAGGATTTGAGAGTTGCACAGAATGTCGCTATGCAGTCAATCCCCATGATAAAGACTATGGAATTTACAAACATGAACCTCGTAAGAAAAATAAATTCCGCATTTATCATCACAATGCCCGTATTCAAGCAGGCTCTCGCTCAGGCTATGATGCTCAAACGTCAGAAAATTCAGGCTGAGTCACTCGCCGCACTTGACCAGAAAACCAATGAAATGCTCATAAAGAACGCCCAGAATACCGTTGAACAGTCCAAAATGGCTGCAAGACTTGCTTCCGGAAGTTCTATTAAGATTGAAACCCTCGAAACCACATGGCGCACTATCGTAAACGGTATTGACGAAACAAAGGCTATTCAGGAAAATGCAAGCAAACAGCGCATTGAGGAGAAAAAACGCCTTGAAGCCATCAAGCAGGAGTTCAATCAAAAATATCATATGCCCAACGGCAACAATAAATAAAAGGAGAGATTCACCATGCCTATCAATTTATCAAAAGGACAGAAAATCAGCCTCACAAAGGATAACCCCGGTCTTAAAAATATCCTTGTCGGTCTCGGCTGGGATATAAACCAGTTCGACACAGGTACAGCCTTTGACCTCGACACAACCGCTTTCCTCACAGGTGCGGACGGAAAATGCGCTTCCGAAAAAGAAGTTATTTTCTACGGAAACCTTAAACATTCAAGCGGTGCTGTTACTCACATGGGCGACAATACCACAGGTGCAGGCGAAGGCGATGACGAGCAGATTAAAATTGACCTCAGCCTTATGCCCGCAAATATCGAAAAAATCGCTTTCACGGCAACTATCTATGAGGCTGATGCAAGAGGACAGAATTTCGGTCATGTTTCAAATGCCTATATCCGCATTATCGATGAGGCTACAAATACCGAACTCGTTCGCTTTGACCTCGGTGAAGATTTCTCAATTGAAACTGCTGTTGTTGTCGGCGAACTCTATAAGAACGGCAGCGAATGGAAATTCAATGCTATCGGCAGCGGTTTTCAGGGCGGTCTCGGTGCGCTCTGCGCTCACTACGGCATACAGGCTGAATAACAGGGGTGCAGAATATGTCGCTTAGTCTGAAAAAAGGGCAGAAAATAAGCCTTTCAAAAGAAAATGCAGGTCTTTCGGAACTCGTTGTCGGTCTCGGCTGGGACGAAGTTAAACAGAAAAGCGGTCTTTTCTCGTCAAAGCCGAAAAACATTGACTGCGATGCCTTTGCACTTCTTCTCACAAACGGCAGACTTGCCGCAAAGTCCGATATCGTTTATTATGCAAACAAACATCATTATTCGGAATCCGTTATTCATACGGGTGATAACCTCACAGGCGCAGGCGAGGGCGATGACGAACAGATAATCGTCAAGCTCAATGAACTGCCCGCACAGTATGACAGAGTTGTTATAGGTGTAAATATTTACAGTGCTGCCGCAAGAAAACAGCATTTCGGAATGATTCAGAATGCGTTCATACGCATAGTTGACGCAAAAACAAACAACGAAATGTGCATATACAATCTTACCGAAAATTATTCGGGTCAGACAGCTATGGCTTTCGGTGAAGTTTACCGCCATAACGGTGAATGGAAATTTACCGCACTCGGTCAGGGTTCAAATGATGATTCCATAGAAGAATTTGCAGACAGATACAGATAAAATTTACAGGGGATTTTCTTTTCGGAAAATCCCTTGTTTCGGATTTTAAAGGAATTGCAGGTGATAAGTTGAATAATTTAATTTCTTACAGATTAAATATTATGAAAATAAATTCTGCGGACAGTTTTCTTAATTTTTTCGGAAATCTGCGAAATGGTCAGCGTGATGTGATTTTTGCACGTTCCCTTGGAATTTTTTCGGGAATGAAAGAAGAAATAAACAATATCGACAAGAAAATGACTCAGCAGATGAACAGCGGCAGACTTGTATATATCAGAATTAACAGCCTTGAATCTCAGATGTCTCCTGCGGACACGGCATATTATTCTCAGGCATACGAAAAATGGCTTGGAAATTCTTCCGTTGATTTGAAAAACAAATGCAAAAATCCAATGTTTGACAATATTATGACAAATGCAACCCGTGAGGCTGTGAAAAAATTCAAAGAGATAAAGCCTTCCGCCTCGGATACCATGATTAAAAATTTTGTCATAAAACTTTGGCACAGAACGGATTTTTTCCTTAAAGACTGCATTTCGGACTGGAAAGAAAATCTCTGTACAAAAATTATTGCCTCGGGAATATACAGGGAGCAGGACTATTTGTTTATGTATATGGCTGCTTTGCTTGGCTGTGATGTTCTTCTCCTTGAAACAAAAGAGGACGTATGCGACAGGCTTAAAAATCTTTCCGTTTCGTTTACGGTCGGAAATTTCGGCGATATCGAATTTCCAAAATATGAAAGAAATATTCAGGTTAATAATTCAAGTAAACTGGTAATTCCCGAACACCCAAACAGAAAACATCAAACTGTAACGCCTGTCAGTCCCGCACCTGTCGTTCATATGGCTCACCCCGACAGAAAGCCCGAAAGACAGGAAAAATCCTATGAGGAGCTTGCTGCGCTTGCTTCTTCGATTGTCATGATAGAAGTTCTCAAAGCTGACGGCGAACCTATTGCATCGGGTTCGGGTATCATGATTGGACAGGGCGGATATATCCTTACAAACTGCCATGTTCTGGCTGACGGGAGTGTTTTTGCCGTGAGAATCGAAAATGATGACAAGGTATATCTCACGAATGAAATTATTAAATATAATAACGTTGAGGATTTAGCTGTAATAAGAATACAGCGCAAGCTTGTCCCGATAAAAGTATATTCGCAGTCTCAGAATCTTGTCAGGGGTCAGAAAGTTATTGCAATAGGCAGTCCCCTCGGATTATTCAATTCCGTTTCTGACGGAATAATTTCGGGATTCCGCAAAATAAGGGGCGTTGATATGATTCAGTTTACCGCTCCCATATCCCGTGGAAGTTCGGGCGGTGCTGTTCTGAATATGTACGGTGAACTTATCGGTATAAGTACCGCAGGCATTGACAAGGGTCAGAATATTAACCTTGCTGTCAGCTATAATCATATAAATCTCTTTGCAAAAGGTTTCTTTAAATAAAAAAACTCCCCGTAAAAGGGGAGCTTTTTTTATATTTTTTCCTGTTCCTGTATATCTTCGGCAGTTTCTCCGAAAGATTTGTATACTTTTATTGCCCTTGCCATATAAGCTATATCTTCGGGCATTAACTTTCCCGTGGGGCAGACTACCATTCCGTCCGTCATGTCAAGGTGAGTAACGGCTATTGAAATTTTGTCTTTTTCCGCATATTTGCCGTCAATTTTCAGAGAGTTCATAAATTCGGGCAGGTCAAACCAGCCGTAGCGGAAATTTCCCTGAAATTCGTTTGTGACATTTGTGCTGTCATACAGATTGTATATTTCTTTCAATGCTTTACATTCTGTATCAAATCTGCCTGCGCCGTGCCTTGTGAAATAAGACCTTGTGACATAGCATATTTCAACATCACGCTTTTCAAGCCTGTTTAATATGTCACGGATATTTTTCATTCCCGTGTTTGTGGGCGTGAGGTGGGGGAAATAGTCTTTTCTGTCCCTGTCAAGGAGAAGTCCCTGCGCCCCTTCAAATACTGCCGTTTCATAATTTTCTATGATTTTTTCATCGCATACCCTGCATATTTTTCTCATCTCAAAGAGGTCATTTATATAATTCAGTGTGATGTTCTCATTTTCGAGGAGTTCAAAAAATTCGGGTGAATTTTCTCTTGTTATGCCGAGATTTTCGGCACGTTCAAGGCAGTACCCCTGATTTATATTTTTAATTTTTTCCGCAAGTTCGGGAATATAGTCGGGAGTATCTTTTATTTCACCGTAGAGTATGCGGTTTTCGGGGATTCCGCACCTTGTTATTGTCTCAAATATGCCTGTTCCGCAGCTTCCGTGACGTTTTTCATCTCTGATTCTTTCGGCGAACTGATTCAGCAGCATATCACACGGCAGAGTAAGACGGCATCTTTCATCTGTGAAGATTTTCTGTTTAAGGTCGCCGAGGATATTTTTTTCTTTTGAGAAAAGCATAGGGTTCACGATGAAAAATTCAGAGAGGTAAGTATCTGCGCCTGCGAAATATCCTGCGCCTATATGGGAAAATACGTGCCTTTCGCCTTTGGCGGTGCAGACAGTATGACCTGCCTGCGCTCCGCCGTTTGTTCTTATGTTGATTGTATTGGCGTTGTTTCGGCAGAAGTAATCAGTCATGAGACCTTTTCCCTCATCTCCGAAATTTGCACCGATAACCGCATATGCTTTTTTCATAATATCACCACTTTATTATTTTATTTGAAAAACCTTTTTTGTTTGTGCTGAGACCGCCGAGGGCGTTCTGAACAGCTATTCTTGTATCTCCGTCCCATGATTTTATTATATCTTCCTTGTCCTTGCCTGCGACATTTTCAAGAATAGATACCATTATCTGAGGGAGTGCATTGTAGTCTGTAACTGTTATGGCACGTTCGCCCATGAGGTCATGCCATCTTTCGGGGTGTACGATTCCCGCACTTCCGCCCTGCATGAGCATGAGGTGGAAAACATCATATTTTCTGCTTACCTGTGCGAGAAGTGCCTTAGTGTCGATATCTTCCGTTATTGTGTCGCCGAATACTCTTTTTATTTCGCTGACTGTAAGTTTTTCGGGGTAGCAGTCATCGCCCATAGTAAAGAGTATGCCTTTTTTCTGACGTTTTTCCCATGCGTCTGTGCGTGTTTTGTTTGCGGCAAAGTACCACATAAGCGGATAGCTTTCAAAGTTATTTCCGCCGCCGCCACGCTCAAACCATAATTCTGTGAGCTGGCTTGCAATTCTTATGTCTGATTCAAACTGTGTAGCCTGCAAAGGTGCGCTGTCGCAGGTAGAATCTCCGACTGCACCGAAAAGTATCTGCGGACCTTCAACGGGGTTTCTGTCGAGAGTTTCCTTTACAAGGTCGCCGAGTTTCTGTGCTGTAACAGATAAGATTCTGCTCATTGAACCTGTAACGTCAAGACCTATTATTATAGGGGTTGTTACGGGGTGGTCGAGAGAGTCACGGCTCTCCCTGAATTTTATATTTTTCGGGTCATATTTGGGGTCAATTTTTACTGCGGAATATATCTCCCCAACGCTCTTTCCGCTGATTTTTGCAGATGAATAAGTTTTCCAGTCTCCTGATCTCCATGCACCGTGTCCCATAAAATTATCCTCCTTGAAATATTATAAATTTTTTATATCAGGCATTGAAATAAGAAATTCAGTGAATTTTCTTTCTCCAAAGCCTTTAAGTATTGCTTGTTCCCAGTTTTCCATTTCGGAAAAGGCATTTTCCGAGCATACGCTTTCGGAAAATTCTTTTAATGCATCGGGTGCATCATCGGGGAATATTCTCCTGCATATTGCCTTGACACATTCAAGGTCGGAAGAATGTTCCGCAATTCCGCTGAGTTTAGCCGATATTGACATATCGTCATAGACGGATTCCTGCACACCCAAGAGTTTTTCGCCCTCACCGCAGGCGAACCACCAGCCTCCGCTTATTCTGACGGTATGCTGACGGGGATTAATCATCAGGTTTTCTTCATTCAGGCAGTTCCACACGATATTTCTTATTTTTGCATAACAGCAGATTCCGAGAAGCCTTGATACTATCCATGCAGCGTGACGGCTGTCAAGTTTTCCGCCGTGGAATTTAAGCACTGACGAAAGCGGAATTTCGTCTTCATTTTTTTCCGTCAATATTAAAGTTCCGCAGTTTGTGTCAAAAAACTGTGATATGCGTGGGAGAAAAGTTTCAGCCTCCGAAAGTATTTTATAATCAATACCGTTTCTGAAATATTCGTTTGATGTTGCCTTTGATTTTTTGATACATTCTTCGGCATCATCGGAATTTATCAGAATACAGGAATTTTTTTCTGCTATGTATTCATCGCCGTAGCCGTGTTGTATTCTCATAAGGTATTTGAAGTCAATCATGTTTCCCTTTGAACATACCGAAAGTTCCTTATACTTACGGCAGTTTTCGATTCTTTTGTACATTTCGTTGATAACCGTGCATATCTGAACGGCTCTTGAATCTTTGCACCTGTCAGGGTGGAATTTAAGCATAAGTGCGAGATAGAGCGGTTTTGCGGTTTCAATGTCATTGGGGAAAAGCTGAATACAGTATTTGCAGTTCAGGATATCATCAATTTCCATAAATGCTCCTCCTTTTCTTAGTATCAAAACGATATAAACAAATCTTAAAAACAATAACGAGTTTATCGCTTTATATAGACTTGCTGTAAGTTGTTTCTATCTTTTTGTTATTATCATTCTATCACTAATTTTCCAATTTGTCAAGCCTTTTTCCGATTTTCTGCTTTATGCATAATAAAACAATATTTTTGCTATATGGTAATTGTGCGTTTTTAACAATTCGTTTTTAACTTTTCAATTTTTTTGCTTTTATCTTCTGAAATGAGAAAATTCGACAAAATTTAAGGTTTGCTTTGTTGAAAAATAAAATTTTTTGTCGTAAAATGTACTACGCATGAAAATGCATTTAAAATTTAATAATAAGGAGTAAGTTTTTCCATGAAAAACGATAAATTAAAAGTCCTTCTTTGCGGAGATTCCTCAAAGAAGGTTATAACAATCGCAAGAGACCTCACAAATATGGGCTTTTCAGCCTATATAAGACCAAGTGATGAGGATATGCTCATCAGTTCCGTGAAAAAAGAAAATCCCGATGTGGTTATTGCCGACCTTACATCGAGCAGAGCGGATTTATTCAAAGTTATGAGGACTTTCCGTAATGCAGGTTCATTCTGTCCTGAGTTTATAATAACTTCGGATATTGACAACAACTTCATAAAAAGACAGGTGTTCGATGCAGGAGCATCTTATTTTTTGCTCAATCCCTGTGGTGCATATGAGATTGCCTCTGTCATAAGGTCGCTTATTCCAAGTCCCGTGGCGGATTCTTTCTTTGATGTTGAGTCCGTTGTTACAGAGGCGATACGCCGTCTTGCCGTCCCCGCAAATATCAAGGGCTACCATTATATAAGAACCGCTGTGATTTTTTCCGTTAAGAAAAACGGAATGGTCACAAATATGACTAAAAAACTCTACCCCGATGTTGCGGAATACTACCATACAACTCCGTCAAGTGTCGAAAAAGCAATAAGACACGCCATTCAGCTTTCATGGAACCGTGTTGAATCCGATGCCGTAAGAACTTATTTCGGCTGTACTCCCGATGTTTACAAATCCCACCCCACAAATTCAGAATATCTTGCTGCCGTGACCGACAAAATAAGACTCGGCATAAAGAAATTTTCAAGCTGATTCTGAAATTAATCCGTTTGATAAATATATAGATTGTATACAGATTGTACATAATTTGTTTACATGAACAATTTTTTCGGACGGCAATTTTTTTGAAAGTCAAGGCGAATACCCAATAATATCAATGCGAATTTCGGACAAGAAACGGCATATGATATTATACTTAAAGTTTAATTGATTTTTCTGAATCCTCTCTGTTGTCCCGAACCGCACAAGGTTGGATATAAGAGAGGATTTAATTTTTTATATATGCTGTATTAGTAACTAAAAACTTTCAACTTTATAGGGTAATGTGACGATTTTTTAATATATATTTATTTATTGCTTGCATTAATCATTTGCAGATGTTATAATATGATTATATATATTTTCAGGAGGAACATATGAAACGTTGGAAAATCAAATCCTCAGACAGAAAAACTGTAAGCAGACTGATTCTTGACTGCGGTGTAACTTCCCTCACAGGTTCGGTTCTCGCCGCAAAGGGTTATAATACTTCGGAAGAAGTTATGGAAAAAATGCAGTGCTATTCTCTTTCAGACCCGTTTCTGCTGAAAGATATGCGTGAAGCTGCCGATACTCTCAATACTGCCATTGACAATCAGGAAAAAATCTGTGTCTACGGTGATTATGACTGTGACGGAATTATGGCAACGGCTATATTGTATACCTATCTTTCCGCAGCAGGTGCAGATGTTGTTTATTATATTCCCGAACGTTCCGAAGGCTACGGGCTTAACAACGGCGCAATAGATAAAATAAAAGAAATGGGCGTTAATCTTATTGTAACCGTTGACAACGGAATATCTGCAATAAATGAGGCAGAATATATATATTCCCTCGGTATGCGCCTTGTTGTCACTGACCACCACCGTCAGGGAGAAACTCTCCCACGGGCTGAGGCTGTTGTTGATGCCCACAGGACAGATTGTTTTTCACCGTTCAAATTCGCCTGCGGTGCTGTAATCGCCCTGAAACTTGCTGCCGCTATGGACGGCGGAGATTATACAATGGTTCTCGAACAGTTCGGTGACCTTGCCGCAATCGCAACTGTTGCGGATATTGTAAGTCTTACGGGCGAAAACAGGTTTATGGCTTCATACGGCATTGAACAGATTAACAATACCGACCGCCCCGCACTTATTGCCCTGAAAGAAGTCAGCGGTATAGGCGACAAGCCTGTAACTTCCGAAACTGTCGGCTTTATTCTTGCCCCGAGAATAAATGCTTCGGGAAGATTTGGTTCTCCGACTACCGCACTTAAACTTTTTCTCTCCGAGGACTATGACGAGGCTTTATCCCTCGCCCGTGAACTCGACAGGCTTAACACGGAGCGAAAAAATGCCGAAAACAAGATTATTTCCGAAATATACGAAATGGCTGACAAAGACCCAATGATTCTCAGAAAACGTGTCATATACATCTGCGGAAAAGACTGGCATCACGGAGTTATCGGCATAGCAGCCGCAAAAATCGTTGAACAGTTCGGAAAGCCCTGTTTTATTGCCTCCGAGGAAAACGGCGAAATCCGTGGTTCTGCACGTTCTTTCGGTGAATTTTCCGTATTTTCCGCACTTACATATACTTCCGAGACTCTCGAAAAATTCGGCGGTCACCCGGGTGCGGGCGGTTTTACCATAAAATCGGGAATGGCTGAAAAATTCGGGGAGTTGCTCGAAGAATATGCAATTGAAAATCACAAGGAAATGCCCGTTTTCACAATTGATGCGGACGCAGTTATCACTCCGCAGGAACTCGCCGTGAAAAATATTCAGGGTCTTGACGTTCTCGAACCTTTCGGCTGTGAAAACGAAAAGCCAAACTTTGCAATACAAAATGCCGAAGTATTGGATATAATTCCGCTTTCAGGCGGTGTTCACTCGAAAATACGCATAAAATTCGGAGATATTACCGCAGATGCGCTCATGTTCCGTACTTCTCCCGACAGTCTCCCTGTCAGAAAGGGAAATATATGCAGCATGATAGTCAAACTCGGCATAAACGAATACAAGGGAAATATTACCCCGTCCGTATATATTTCCGATGTGCGCCTGTCAAATTTTGAACAGCAGAAATATTTTTCCGCACTGTCCGCATTTGAGGCTTTTATGCGTGGCGAAGAACTTCCCGAAAATTATTATCCCGTCATGCTTCCGTCAAGGGACGATACTGTCAGGATATACAAGGGAATCCCAGAAAAGGGCATAAATTCCGATACTTTATATATGTCGCTTACAAATATAAATTATTGTAAGTTCTGCGTTGCCGTTGAATCCCTGCGTCAGCTCGGACTTGTAAGCGTTTCTTGTTCCTCATCGCTTATAAAGCGTCTTCCCGTGCAGGAGAAAGTAAATCTCGATACTGCACCCGTACTTTCAAAATTAAGGGAACATATAAATTAATTGTGTGTTCCTGAATATTAATATATACCGAAGGAGGTTATAAATCATGTCCGAGGAAAATAAAAAGTTTACATCTCTTGAAGCACAGGAGATGAAAGTTTACATTCCTGTCGAAGGTTCAAAAGAGGAGGAGCTTTCTTTACAGCTCATAAGTAAAATTCCCGATTATAACGATAACTTCACAATCAAAGATATAATTCAGAAAATTCTGCAAGAAAATAAACAGTATGACCTCAGCAAGATAATTTCAGCATATGAATTTGCTGAAAATGCCCACAAAGGTCAGAAACGTTCATCAGGACAGGATTATATAATTCACCCCCTTACGGTTGCTTATATCCTTCTTGAATTCAGTATGGATACCGATACAATATGTGCGGCTCTGCTCCATGATGTTGTTGAGGATACTCCCGCAACTCTCGATGATTTGAAAAAGCATTTCGGTCAGGACGTTGCACTTCTTGTTGACGGCGTTACAAAAATGAGCAAAGTTCCGACAAATACAAAGGAACAGCAAAGTGCTGAAAATATAAGAAAAATACTCATAGCCATGTATCAGGATATCCGTGTTATCCTTATAAAATTAGCCGACAGACTTCACAATATGCGTACTCTCAAATACCGCCCCAGATACAAGCAGGTGAGTACCGCTGCGGAAACCATAAATATATATGTCTCAATTGCCCACAGGCTCGGCATAAGGGCTATGAAAGAAGAACTCGAAGACCTCGCTTTTCACTACCTTGACCCGTTCGGATATGAGGAAGTCGAAAAACTCCTTGCAAACCGCCTTGAAGAAAGAAAGAGACTCGTTGAAGCAATAAAAAGCCGTATATCGGAGCGTTTCAGCACTATTCCATTTGAAGAACCTCCCATAATAGACGGCAGAGTCAAAAGTATTTACAGTCTCTATAAAAAAGTTATGAAGGGCAAGAGCATGGACGAAATATACGATAAATATGCTGTCCGTATAATCGTTTCAACTATCCCCGAATGTTACAATGTTCTCGGTCTTATCCACGATATGTTCACTCCCGTGGACAACAGATTCAAGGACTATATTTCAAAACCAAAGGAAAATAAATACCAGTCCCTCCATACAACCGTTACAGGCAAGGAGGGCGTACCCTTTGAAGTCCAGATAAGAACCCGTCAGATGCACCAGATTGCGGAATACGGCGTAGCCGCACACTGGAAATACAAGGACGGCGTTATCACCAAAAACGGCGAGGATTCAAAGCTTGCATGGATTCGTGAAATTCTCGAAACCCAGCAGTCCGCAGATGACGTTGAGGAAATCGTAAGAGTTATAAAAAGCGACTTGTCCCCCGAAGAAATAGTCGTAATGACCCCGAAAGGAAAATCCATTCAGCTCCCCGCAAAATCAAACTGCATAGATTTCGCATATAAAGTTCATACGGAAATAGGTCATAAAATAATAAGCGCAAAGGTTGACGGCAGAATCGTCCCCATTGAAACAGAACTCCAAACGGGTCAGATTTGCGAGATAACCGTCACAAAAGACCCCGAAAGAGGTCCTAACCGTTCATGGCTGAATACAGTCAAGACAAACGAGGCACGTTCAAAAATAAGGGCATGGTTCAAAAAACAGTGCCGTGACGATAATATAGCAGAGGGCAGAAAAGAACTCGAAAAAGCTTTCAAAAGGAGCAGGATAGACCTCAAAGAAAGCGAATATGCGGAATTTCTGCAAGACGATTTCCGCAGACACAACTGCGAAACCCTTGACGATTTCTATGCTTCCGTGGGCTACGGCGGTATAAATCTCACAAATATAATTCCGAGACTCAAAGACAAGTATGACAGGCTTTACAGCAGCGGAATCAAGGAAGAAATTCCCGATTCAAACAGTTTCAGAACACCGACACTCGGACAGGGCAGTATCATTCTCGATGATATCAGCGAACTCGAAAAAAGCCCCGCACATTGCTGTAATCCTCTCCCCGGAGATGATATTGTCGGATTTATCACAAGGGGTCACGGTCTGAAAATACACACAAAAAAATGCACAAACTATCTCTCAGCCATGAAAAGAGGAAATCCCGAAGAAATCGCAAGGTGGCGTGAGGTCACATGGGCTGAGGGCGCACGTTCCTCCGGACAGTCAAGAATAACCGTTGTCGCAAATGACCGTGTGGGACTTGTGTATGATATTACAGCCATAGTCACCGAGGCAAGAATGCCGATAGTCCATTCTTCCGCAAGAATCATGAAAAACGGAGATGCGCTTTTTGAATGTACAGTTTCCGTTTCAGGAAAGGAACAGCTTGAAAAACTCCTCGAAAGAATCAAAAAAGTAAAGGGTGTCATATCTGTCGAAAGAACCTGAAAATTATTTTTCGGAAAACTATTGAAAAAATTAAAAATATGATATATAATTATATCGGTGCTTTTTTGTATCATATTTATTTTTTCTAAAATTGAAAGGACGATTGTTTATGAAACTCAATGACAGCTTTATTTTGCATGATGAAAATAATGAGAAGATTCTTGTTTCTGACGGAACAACAAAGTTTGTGGGTCTTGTACACAGCAACGCAACAGCGGGATTTATCATCTCCTGCCTGCAAAAAGAAACAACAGAGGACGAAATAGTAGCAAAAATGCTCAAAAAATGGGACGTTTCCGAGGAAATTGCAAGGCGTGACGTTAAGAAAATAGTCGCTCAGCTCAGAAAAATAGGTGCGATTAATGGTTAAAAAATCAACTTTTGAGGAAGAACTCAAAAAAAACGGAAAGCTTGTGTATACGAATGTCGGCGACAGCATGAAACCCCTTATCCGTCAGGGCAGGGATTTGCTCGTCATAGAACCCGTTCACGGCAGACTCAAAAAGTATGACGTTCCGCTGTACAAGCGTGACAGCGGACAGTACGTACTGCACAGAATACTTAAAGTCAGAAAAAACGATTATGTCATATGCGGTGACAACCGCTGGCAGAAAGAATACGGCATAACCGACAGGCATATAATAGGTGTTCTTACCGCAGTTATCCGTGACGGGAAAAAAAATATCCCTGTCACGGACAGAAAATATCTCGCCTATGTGCATATATGGTGTGACTTTTTCCCCGTGCGTGCCTTTGCTGTCCGTGTTTACAGAAAATTAAAGCGTACTTTCCTGAAATTGAAGAAACGTATGCTGCAATGATGCCTGTGTCGGAAAATTTTAATCCAAAATTTTCAGGGCGGTTTTCACCCTGCGGATAATGTGCAGATAAATTCGGCTCTTTACAAGAGGCTGTGTGGTCAGGACGCTGCGCAGCCTTGTATTTTTCAGGCAATATTTAAGGAGTTTTTATGGATAAATATAAAATTTTGTTGATGTGTGTTTCAACCATGCTTGTTGTTTCGGTGATTTTTGCTGTCATTAAAGCAACTGACAAAAAAAATGAAAATAACAGCGGTGTAAGTTCTGTTGTGGCAATTGTCGAAACGACTGCCGAACATCTTTCTTCCGAAACGTCAGTTACCGAAACTTTACCTAAAACACCAACCACTACCGCTACATATGTATATACGGCATCTCCTTCACGTTCAAGGACTTCTTCTGTATCTTCGGCTGTTTCAACCGTTTCAACAGTTACGGTTTCCGAAACAACTGCTGTTTCGACTTCGGAAAAATCTTCGTCAAAGTCTTCGTCAAAAACTTCCTCAAATTCCGTTTCGTCATCTTCATCTTCCTCATCATCGGGCGGAAACTCAGGAAATTCTTCATCGCAACACTCCGATAATTCGTCATCGGGTTCGCAGTCGTCAAATTCTTCCTCAAAAACCAACGCAAATACGGAAACAACAACCAAAATTACAACTGTAACGCAGACTGTCACGGCTACCGAAACCACAGCCGTTGAAATTCAGGAACAAACTACCGAATCCGTTACAGAACCAACAGAACCCCCGACAGAAGAAGTTTCCGTAATTGACAACATATTTAACGAGAGCGGTGAGGACAAGGAAAGTCTCGGCGACTGTCAGCAGCTTATCTCCGTTTCTTCATATAATTCGTACTGCGATGTTGCCATGTACGAAAAAGTTGACGGCGTATGGCAGAATGTCTACAATACATACGGAATTGTCGGTATGAACGGCGTAAGCCCGAAAAGTGCCGAGGGCGATTATCATACCCCGAAAGGAATATTCGGTCTTGGTTTCGGATTCGGTACGGACGATATGGACGGTCTCGGAATTGAATACAGAAAGTTCAACGAGAACTGCTACTGGGTCGATGACCCCGATTCTGATTATTACAATCAGTGGGTTGAATCGGAAGATACTTCCGAATGGAACAGCGCAGAACATCTTATAGAATATCCGACTGCTTATCACTATGCGGTTGTTATAAATTACAACATGGAAGCCGTAAGGGGAGCAGGTTCGGCAATATTCCTGCATTGTGCCGTTGGAAACTATACCGCAGGCTGTGTGGGTATCCCCGAAAATGATATGTTCTATGTCATGAACTGACTCGACAGCTCAAAAGACCCGAAAATCCTGATATATTAAAACAGAGGATTTTGTATCTTTCGGAAATCAATGCATTTCTTTGTCTATTGACAAGTTAAAAAATAAGTGATACAATGTATAATGTAATTACGAGAACAGCCGTTTTATGAAATCTGATTAAAAATTATGCGAAAGAAGTGATTTTATGACTTTGCAGGAGTATAAACTTGCTGCTTATCACCTTGTTTATCTTATAAGATGTGCGCTGAATGATAAAGTGCCGTCTGAAAAAATGCTGAAAAAAATGAATCTTTCAAATGTTCATACAGTGGCAGAAACACATTTTCTGTCGGCTATGGCTGCATATGCCGTTGAATCTGCGGGTATAGATGACGAAAGATTCATGCAGGACAAGCTTGACGGAATACGCAGGGAAATTCTTTTCAACATAGAAAGAGAAAGACTCTGCGCTGAATTTGAAAAAAATCATATTTGGTATGTACCCCTCAAAGGTATAATAATTAAAGAGCTTTATCCGCATATAGGTATGCGTCAGATGTCAGACAACGATTTTCTCTTTGACGAATCAAAAAGAGAACAGGTTCACGATATTTTCGTGAAAGACGGCTACGAAACAGAAGTGTACGGTGTGACAAACCATGATGTCTACAAAAAAGAACCCGTCTACAATTTTGAAATGCATATCGCCCTCGCAAACAGAAACAATCCAAAAGAAGTAAGAAAATATTATGAGAACGTTACGGAAAGACTTGTGCGGGACGAAGGCTTTAAAATGCGTATGACAGATGAGGATTTCTATATATATGTTACCGCACACGCCTACAAACACTATGTATCAAGAGGAACGGGTCTCAGGACACTTGTCGATATATATTTGTTAAGGGATTTGTATTCAACTCTTGACAAGGATTATCTCAGAAAAGAGATGAAAAAGCTCGGTATTTACGAATATGAGAAAAAAAGCCGTATACTCGCAGAAAAAATATTCAGCGGAAAAGCTGTTTCGGAAGAAGAAAAAGAAATGCTCAATAATTATATCTTTTCTTCTGTTTACGGTACTGAGGACCACCTTATAGAAAACAAGTTCAGCCATTACAACAAATCAATAATAAAATATTATTTCAGCCGTATTTTCAAGCCCATGCTTTTTGTGAAATCCGAATACCCTTTCCTCAGAGAACACAAAATATTTACTCCCTTTATGCTTGTTTATATGTTTTTGTCAAGATTTTTCAATACTGTAACCAAAAACCGCAAAAATTTTGTCAGCGAAATGAAAGCTGTACTCAAGCTTAAAAAATAATACTCCGCAAAAAATAAATAAGAAAGGGTGTGTCTCTCCACATGACACTGAAAAAATTCAGATACCGCAAAATAGCACTCGCTATTGCAGATGCTTTTATTATATCTGTTGCCGCAATAACATCATGGTTTCTGGTTGACTGGCTTTTCGGAATTGATTTGCCGAATGAATTAATAGTAACATTTATTGTTACAAGCGCACTATGCTGTCCGCTGAGTCTTTACTGGTGCGGTGCATACAGCAAATTATGGCGGTATTTCAAAAAGCGTGATTATGTATCCTGCCTGCTGGGAATAACTGTCGGAATGATTGTTACTTTTCTGCTTGTATACGTATCAAAGCACAAACTTCCCGTTTCTTACATAGTATTGGATTTTTTTCAGTCGCTTGTGGGAATATGCCTTTTCAGATTTTTGTTTAAAAATGCCTTTATCGAAGTCGCAAGGGAAGGAAAAGAACATTCCGCTTACAAGCGCACTATGATAATAGGCGGCGGAAGTGCCTGCGAAACTCTCCTCAAAGAAATAAGAAAAGCAGAGGATTCTCCCTATACGGACGATAAAGTTTCGCTTTTTGAACCTGTATGCATTATTGACGATGACAAGATAAAAACAGGAAAATTCATCTCAGATGTCCCGGTAGTCGGCACTACCTCAACCATTGACAAATATGTCAAGACAATGGAAATTGAACAGATAGTTCTCTGTATGCCCTCCGCAAGTTCCGATGACAGAAAGCGCATACTTGATATATGTGCGGATACCAAACTCCCCGTAAAAGTAATTCCTTTCCTTGTAAATCTCATGGTTGAAAACTCACAGACTTCTCTCCTCAATCAGGTAAGAGATATAAGAGTTGAGGAACTTCTCGGTCGTGAACCCATAAGATTTGACAATAAAGACATAAAAGACTTTATCAATGATAAAGTCTGCATGGTAACGGGCGGAGGCGGTTCAATAGGTTCGGAACTTGTCCGCCAGATAGCAAAATACAACCCGAAACAAGTTATAATTCTCGATATTTACGAGAACAATGCCTACGATATCCAGCAGGAACTTATAATGGACTACGGAAATTCCCTGAATCTTGTAACTCTTATTGCATCTGTCCGTGACTATCAGAGAATGAACCAGATTTTTAACAAATACAAGCCCGATATAGTTTTCCATGCCGCCGCACACAAGCACGTTCCCCTCATGGAGGACAGTCCCATGGAGGCTATAAAAAATAACGTAATAGGAACTTTCAACACAGCTACGCTCGCACAGTTCTACAATGTTAAAAAATTTGTAATGGTTTCAACCGACAAAGCCGTAAATCCTACAAATGTAATGGGCGCTTCAAAAAGGTGCTGCGAAATGGTCGTGCAGTATCTTGCGCAGCAGAAAGAGGGAACCACCGAATTTGTAACAACACGTTTCGGAAATGTACTCGGTTCAAACGGTTCTGTTATCCCGAAATTCAAGCGTCAGATTGAACAGGGCAAGCCCGTTACCGTAACACACCCCGATATTATCCGCTATTTTATGACTATTCCCGAAGCGGTGAGCCTTGTAATGGAGGCGGCTGCAATCGCTCACGGCGGTGAAATATTCGTCCTTGACATGGGTCAGCCCGTAAGAATAGTTACCCTTGCGGAAAACCTTATAAGAATGTACGGAAAAGAACCCTACAAAGATGTTAAAATTGAATTTACGGGTCTGCGCCCCGGTGAGAAAATAAAGGAAGAACTTCTTATGAATGAGGAAGGCTTGCAGAAAACAAGCAATAAACTTATATTTATCGGCAAGCAGATAGACATTGAACAAGATGATTTTATAGCAAGCCTGCGTATGCTTGAAAGTGCCGCTGCCGAAAACAACGAACAGAAAGCTGTTGCCGCACTTCATGAAATGGTTCCCACTTTTACAACTCCCGAAGAATTTAACAAAAAGGCTAAACTTTCGATGTAATATATTCCCCTTCGTTTTTCGAGGGGGATAATTTTTTCTTTGACTTTTTATGAAATATGTGCTATAATCAAATATATAACTGTATTGGAGATGTGTATATGTCAACAGAAAGCTTTACAAAAAACCGCACGGACAACCGAATAAAAGAACCTAAGCAGTATAATGTGATTATGTTGAATGATGACTTTACAACAATGGAATTTGTTGTGAGAGTTCTTATGGATATTTTTCATAAAGATGAGTTTACAGCAACAAATCTTATGATGACCGTTCATAAGCAGGGTCAGGCAACAGTGGCAAAGTATCCCTATGACATAGCTGTTACAAAGGTAAATTCCGCCCTCAGCCTTGCCAAAAAAGAGGGATATCCTTTCAGAATGAAAGTCGAGGAGGCATAAAATGGTATTTTCAAATGAAGTTATGGATATAATGCATTTTGTCCTGCAATATGCAAAAGAAAAAGGCTATGAGTATATAACCCCTGAAATGATTCTGCTTAAACTCTCCGAAAATGATATGTTTGCATATGCTTTTTCACAGTGCGGAGGAAATATCGGCGTTCTTTCAAAGGATATATGCGAATATCTTGACAATTACATGGAAAAATCAAATTCCGTTCCCGAATTTTCACTGGGAGTTGACACACTTTTAAAAAATGCAACCAAAAGTGCAATAAACAGCCATTCCGAACAGGTATATATCAGGCATCTTGTTTATGCCATGCTTAACCTTAAAGAAAGCTATGCCGTTTATTTTATCAAAAAACAGGGAATAGATGCCGTAAGTCTGTTGCAGGAACTTTCAGACGGCTATGACAAAAGAAATTCGGAAGATTCAGCAAAAGAATCCGCCGATGATTCGGAAAATGCCGAAAATATCAAAAGTGCGTCCGAAATTTTTGCACCCTGTCTGAATGACACGCTTAAAAATGAAAATCCCCTTATCGGACGTGAAACCGAACTCGACAGAACTATTCAGGTGCTTTGCAGAAAAGATAAAAACAATCCCCTGCATATAGGTGAAACAGGTGTAGGAAAAACCGCCATAACTTACGGGCTTGTCCGCATGATACGTGACAATAAAGTCCCCGAACCCCTCAGAGGTGCGAAAATTTTTGCCCTTGACCTCGCAGGTATGCTTGCAGGTACTCAGTACAGGGGAGATTTTGAAAAAAGATTTAAAAAACTGCTGAAACAGGTTCAGAAAGAAGAAAAACCAATAATATATATTGATGAGATACATAACCTTGCAGGAGCAGGCGCAGTCGGTCAGGGGTCTTTCGATGCCTCAAATATGCTTAAACCCTATCTTTCAGACGGGCATATACGCTTTATAGGTGCTACAACTTTTGAGGAATACAAGAAATATTTCGAGAAAAGCAAAAGCCTTGCAAGAAGATTTCAGAATATCGAAATAAAAGAACCTACCGAAGAAGAAACCGTAAAAATCCTTGAAGGGCTTAAATCAGGATATGAAAAATTCCACGGCGTTAAATTCGCAAAGGGAGTTTTTGAATATGCCGTTCATATGAGCGTTAAATATATAAACGAACGCTTTCTCCCCGACAAGGCAATTGATTTGATTGATGAGGCGGGCGCATACAGGAAACTTCACCCCTCGGATAAAAAAGTCAATACTGTTGACAAGGAAGATATAAACGAAGTGCTGACAAAAATCTGCCGTGTGCCGATTGAAACGATTTCAACAGATGAAATATCAGGGCTTGAAAACCTTGAATCAAATCTCAGAAATAAAGTTTTCGGTCAGGACGAGGCTGTAAATCAGGTAGTTAATGCAATAAAATTTTCAAAGGCAGGTCTGCTTGAAGAAAACAAGCCCCTTGCAAGCCTTTTGTTCGTAGGTCCAACGGGTGTCGGAAAAACCGAAATAGCCCGCTGTCTTGCCGCTGAACTCGGCGTTAAACTTATCCGCTTTGATATGAGCGAATACGGGGAAAAACACGCTGTCGCCAAATTAATAGGCTCTCCTGCGGGATATGTCGGCTATGAGGAAGGCGGACTTCTCACAGAGGCTGTAAGAAAAAATCCCTCGGCTGTTCTGCTCCTTGACGAAATTGAAAAGGCTCACAGCGATATCTACAATGTACTTTTGCAGGTAATGGATTATGCTACTCTTACCGATAATCAGGGCAGAAAAGCGGATTTCAGAAATGTTGTCGTCATAATGACTTCAAATGCGGGCGCAAATCAGCTCGGAAAATCAAGCATAGGCTTTCATACTGTTGGAAAGGACAACAGTTTCTTAATGGAATCCGTAAAAAGAACTTTTCAGCCTGAGTTCAGAAACAGGCTCAATAAAATTGTCATGTTCAACAGCATGGACGATGAAATGGCTGTACTCATAGTAAGAAAAAAATTAAACGAACTCGCTAATCAGCTTGCCCTCAAAAAGATAGAATTTACCGTTGAAGAAACGGCTGAAAAACTGCTTGTCAGAAAAGGTATAAGTCAGGAGTTCGGTGCAAGAGAAACAGAACGCATCATAAGAAATGAAATAAAACCGCTTTTTGTCGATGAAATTCTTTTCGGCAAACTCAAAGACGGCGGAAAACTTACTCTCTCGGCAGAAAATGATGAGTTCACTATTTCCGCCGAAAATTCAGAAAGGCAGAAAAATGGCTGTTTACAGACTTGAAGAAAATAAAATATATTTCCCTGACCCTACTCTTGCAAATGATGACGGTCTGCTTGCTGTCGGCGGTGACTTGTCCGTTGAACGTCTTGTCCTCGCTTACAGCAACGGGATATTTCCGTGGTTCAATAAAGATTCTCCCATTCTCTGGTGGTGTCCGAAAGAAAGATTTATAATCCGTCCCGAAAAAATTCATGTTTCTTCTTCAATGAAAAAATTCTTTAAAAAACATGATGTGTATATAAGAATTAACCGTGATTTTGCGGATACTATCCACAGATGCAGAACCAAAAGAGAATTTACTGTCGGTACATGGATTACAGATGATATGGAAAAAGCATATATTCGTATGTATGAAAATAACCTCGCATTAAGCGTTGAATCATATATTGACGGCAAGCTTGCAGGCGGTCTTTACGGAGTATGCCTCGGAAAATGCTTTTTCGGGGAAAGTATGTTTTCTGATATGGAAAACGGCTCGAAAGTCGCTCTTATCCTGTTTTCAAAATTTCTTAAATTAAATGATTTTGTCATGATAGACTGTCAGTTCCATACAAATCACCTCGAAAGCATGGGCGGTGAGTATATAAGCTGGGAGGAATATAAAGAACTGCTCTCAAATATAAAAAATTAAGGAGGGTCAGTATGATAGATTTGCAAAGAAATTTATCCGCCGAAGAACATCTTCTGATTTACTGGTACAGCGTTATGGTTGAAAATTCAAATGTCGGCTATGAGAATTTCAGAATAACGGAATCCCTTATAATGCGCTTTAACCGCTATATGCACAACTGGCGGACGGAATTTTACAACAATCCCGCAGATTTTGAAAAGCCCGTTGACTGGGACAGGACAAGAACAAAAACAGAATATTTCAGGCAGCAGCTTGCAAAAGGTCATGAATTTGAAATATGGGCGCAGGGAGAATTTAAAAGATACGGTCTCGACATAGGCGGTTACAACAGCGAAAAAGGTCAGTTTGCAGGCGAAAACAAGTTCGGCATAGAAATAAAATACGACATGAGAATGAACGAAACGGGAAATATATATATCGAATACAGCGAACGCCTTAAATCTTCCCAAAACTGGATTAAAAGCGGAATACTGAAAGATGACAATACAAAATACTGGCTTGTCGGTAATGAAAGCAAATATTTCATCTTTCAGAAACAAACTCTCCTGAATGTATATTCAAGGCTTCTGAATAATCAGAAAGTCGCAGAATGTCGCATGGTTGAGGAAAAATTAAACGGCACTTCAAAGGGCTTTATAATGAGCGTTTCTTTTGCAGGCAATATAGCCTTTGCGGACAGTATAGGGGAATTTGTGAGAAAAGCCGATTTTTCGGACAAGTCAAAAGATTTATATTTTGCGTTCGGAATGTTCGTTCACGGCAGGAGGGATTGCAGATATATAAAAGGCAAATCGGATAACTTTCTCAAAGTTTTTGATTCGCTTGATGAAGCCTTTGACATGGGCTATCACAGGTGCAACAATCCCAACTGTTTTCTCTGAGATACATCTGTATTATTATGTTAAAAACTTTGAATAAATATTTTTTGTTTGTTATTTCTCTATTGACATTATTTGTTAAAAGTGATATAATCTGTTATATATATTTATTCTTATTTTACCGTCTGATATTAGTTTTTCGATTGGGACAGACTGCAAATAATTATTATAAAGGAAGAATTGAAATGAATATTAAACCGTTTGAAAAGAAAATCTGGCTGTCTTCGCCCACTATGCACGGAGATGAAATTGACTGGGTGAAGGACGCTTTCCGAAAAAACTGGATAACCACCGCAGGCGAAAATGTAAACGAATGTGAACGCATTGTCGCAGAATATGCAGGCTGTAAGTATGCCGTTGCCCTTTCGTGCGGTACTGCCGCACTCCACCTTGCCGTAAAACTCGCAGGCGAAAAGCTCTACGGTCAGCCAAAACCCAACTGCGGTACTTTGCAGGGACATAAAGTTTTCTGTTCGGATATGACTTTCGATGCAACAGTCAATCCCGTTGCCTATGAGGACGGTGAGGCGGTATTTATTGATACGGAATACGATACATGGAATATGAATCCCGATGCCCTCGAAAAAGCTTTTGAAATATATCCCGATGTAAAGCTTGTTGTCCTTGTTCATCTTTACGGTGTACCCGCAAAGTTTGATGAAATAAAGGCAATCTGCGACAGACACGGCGCACTTATCGTTGAAGATGCCGCTGAAAGTTTCGGTGCAAAATACAAGGGCAGAGAAACAGGCACTTTCGGAAACTATAATGCCATAAGCTTTAACGGAAATAAAATTATCACGGGTTCTTCGGGCGGTATGTTCCTTACGGATTCAAAGCATGATGCTGATAAAGTCCGCAAATGGTCAACTCAGAGCCGTGAAAATTCTCCGTGGTATCAGCATGAGGAACTTGGCTACAACTACCGCATGAGCAATATTGTTGCGGGAATTGTCCGTGGTCAGATGAATTATATTGATGAGCATATAGCTCAGAAAAAAGCAATTTACGAGAGATATAAAAAGGGCTTTGAGGGTCTGCCCGTCAGAATGAATCCCTTTGACGAAATCAACAGTCAGCCGAATTTCTGGCTTTCATGCATGACAATAGACAGGGATTTTATGTGCAGACAGGTGAGAAGTGACAATTCTGCCCTTTATATCCACGAAAAAGGCAAGTCCTGTCCGACTGAGATTCTTGAAACTCTCGCAAGATACAATGCCGAGGGTCGCCCGGTCTGGAAACCCATGCATATGCAGCCCATATACAGAATGAATCCTTTTATAAATCCCGATGGCAGCGCAAGAGCCGCAAGCAACGCATATATTGCCGAAAACTGCGCCGCTGATGTGGGTGCGGATATTTTCGCAAGAGGTCTGTGTCTGCCGTCCGACAACAAGATGACACCCGAAGAACAGGATATTATAATTGAAATTATCAGAAAATGTTTTGACTGACAGGGGGAATTTATTTGAAAAAATTAAAAAAGCTTCTGTTTGCCATGACAGCGTTTATAGTCGCTGTTTCGGCAGTTTCCGCAGGTTTTGCCTTTGTTGCCGAACGCATTGAAGAAATTAAAAACAAAGGTAAAAAATTTATACATAAACCTTATGGAATATATGAAAGATTTATAAAGCGTCCTCTTGACTGCTTTCTTAGTACGGGTGCGCTTATGGTTCTTTCGCCTGTTATGCTTTTTCTGACCGTTTTCGGTGCGTTTAAAATGAAAGGAAATCCCTTTTTCACTCAGAAACGCCCCGGCAGGATTGACCCCGAAACAGGCAGGGAAACTGTATTCAACCTCATTAAATTCAAGTCTATGACCGATGAAAAAGACGAAAACGGCAGGCTTCTCCCCGATGACGTAAGGCTTACGGACTACGGAAAAATGCTCAGAAATACTTCCCTTGACGAACTCGGCGAACTTCTGAATATTATAAAAGGCGATATGGCTGTTGTAGGTCCTCGCCCGCAGCTTGTAAGGGATATGGTTTTTATGACCCCCGAACAGCGTAAAAGGCATACCGTCAGACAGGGGCTTACGGGTCTTGCACAGTGCAGCGGCAGAAACGGTATAAGCTGGGAGGATAAACTCAGGCTTGACTGCGAATATATCGACAACGGCATAACTTTTAAAAATGATATGAAAATTATTTTAAAAACTGTCGGAAAAGTTTTCGCACAGGAGGGAATTTCCGAGGAAGGTATGGCTACTGCCCTTGATTTCGGTGATTATCTCCTCAGTACAAACAAAGTGTCACAGGAAAAATATGACGAATTGCAGGCGGAGGCTGCCAAATTGTTAAAATTATGAATGATATGAAATACAGTGTTCTTATGTCTGTTTACTTTAAGGAAAGTCCCGAAAATTTCCGTGTGGCTATGGATTCCATGCTTAATCAGACCGTAATGCCCGATGAGATTGTTCTTGTTGAGGACGGTTCGCTCACTGACGAACTTTATGCGCTTATTGACGAATATAAAAGCAAATACCCCGATATTATGCATATCGTTGTGAATAAAAATAATCTCGGTCTCGGACTTTCACTCAAAAAAGGTCTTAACGCCTGCAAAAATGAACTTGTCGCAAGAATGGATACCGATGATATTTCTGTTCCCGACAGATGCGAAAAACAGCTTGAATATTTCAGGGCTAACCCCGATACTTCTGTTTTGGGCGGTCAGATACAGGAATTTATAAATACTGTCGATAATGTTGCAGGCAGACGCATAGTCCCCGAAACAGACAGCGAACTCAAAGAATACATGAAAAAAAGATGTCCGCTTAATCATGTTGCCGTTATGTTTAAGAAATCTGATATAAAAAAAGCGGGAAACTATAAAAAATGGTTCTGGAATGAGGACTATTATCTCTGGATAAGACTTGCCCTCAAAGGCTGTAAATTCGCAAATCTCCCCGATGTACTGGTAAATGTCCGTGTCGGTGAGGAAATGTATCAGAGGCGTGGCGGTATGAGATATTTCAGGAGCGAGGCAAAATTGCAGAAATATATGCTCGACAGCGGTCTTACAGATTTCAGAAGATATGCCGTGAATGTCGCTGAAAGGCTGATTTTGCAGGTTCTTATGCCGAATAAGGTCAGGGGCTTTATTTTCCGCACGCTTGCAAGGAAATAAGCCGTTCGGAGGTGCATATGATTAAATTAAATTACTTTCTTGAAAAAATCAAGGACGTTAAGCCTGCCGATTATCTTTCACTGTTTCCGATGACTGCCGCATTGATTCTCAGACCGTTTTTTATAAAAAAATTTAAAAATACATGGCTTGTCTGCGAAGAACCTTTTGAGGCAAGAGACAACGGCTACCGTTTTTTTAAGTATATGTGCGAAAATCAGCCGCAGCAGAAATGTTTCTACGCCATTAAAAAAGATTCCGTTGACTATAAAAAAGTTAAGAATCTCGGTGAAGTCATCGAACACGGAAGTATCAAACACTGGCTTGCCTATTTCCTTTGCAGATACAATATAAGCTCCCAGAAGGGCGGAAAACCCAATGCCGCCGTATGTTCTTTCATGGAGCTTAACGGCAGATTCAAGCCGAAAAATGTATTTTTACAGCACGGAATTATTATAAATGACCTTGAATGGCTTTATGCCGACAGGTCATGCATAAAATATTTTATTACTTCAACGATTCCCGAAGCGAAATTCATTGATTCAAGATTTGGTTATCCCCGTGGTACTGTAAGGCTTACAGGTATGCCGAGACTTGACAACCTGCATGATGTTAAAATATCTCCACGCAGAATACTTATAATGCCTACATGGAGATACTGGTTTAATCTCAAATCAAAACAGAACGAAAATACGGACAGTAATTTTGAAACATCGGAATATCTCGAAAAATGGCTTGAAATTCTGAGCTGTCAAAAGATGAAGGATTTAATAAAAAAATACAATCTTGATGTTGTTTTCTATCCGCACAGAAATATGCAGAACCATATTGACATTTTCAAAAAAATTTATTCTCCCGTTACTGTTGCATCATGGGAGGATTATGACATTCAGGAGCTTCTCAAATCTTCCGAAATGATGATTACCGACTATTCAAGCGTGTTTTTCGATATGGTGTATATGAAAAAGCTCGTTATATTCTATCAGTTTGATGAGGAAAAATTCAGGGCAAATCAATATGCCGAGGGCTATTTTGACTATAACAGCACGCCTTTCGGAAAAAGTTTTAAAAATTGCAGTGATGTTCTTTCGGAACTTGAAAATATAATAAATTCAGATTTCAAAGTTTCCGACAGCTATCTCGCCGAACACAAAAAAATATTCAAGTATTGGGACTGCAAAAACTCCGAAAGAATATTCCTTATGCTTTCAGGCGGAAATAAAGGTAGAAAATAATGAAAGACGCCGATACAAAAAAAATATCGGGATTTATCCTGTTCCTTTTCTGCTTTTTTATATATACACCCGTTCTTAAATTTGCACCTATTCTTACGTATGCCATTTCATACGGTGTGCCTTTTGCGTATATTTTTCTGAATACGGGCGTTAATTTTATTATTTCGCCGAGGCAGATAAGGGTTATAGGCTTGGCAGTCGTGCTTTTGTTTTTAAGTTTCCTGTATCCCACCCTGCACGGCACAGGCGAATATTCATATGTAAAAGTTTCGACTTTTATTTTCAGGAGAGTTATTGTATATAATTTTCTGGCTTTTGCCGTTGCAAAAAAACATGAGGAAAAAGCCTGCACCGAGTATTTTATATATTACTATGCACTGACCCATGCGGCTTATGTTACAGGCACACTTCTGCTTGTATTCATTCCGCCGCTGAATACTGCATGGTTTTCCGTGTTTGCAAATTCAACATCGAATGAAAAGGTACTCGGTGCATTCGGATATACTTTCAGGACGGGCTGGCTCGGATTTTCGGGATACCGTCTGACACTGGGCTGTACACTGAGCTGTATTATGCTTTGTTATATGTTCTTTAAGGGAAATGAAAAATTCAGGCTTGACAAGAAATATTTTGCGCCTGTTTTTATTCTCTGTTTCCTCGGAAATCTGTTCTACGGAAGGTCGGGACTGGTTGTAACCGTTATTGCTGTTTTTATTGAACTTGTTGTGTGGAACAGCCGTAATATCATGATTTTTGTCAAGTTTACCGCTGCGGCTGTACTTATGTTCCTGATTGTTTATATGTGCCGTGACCTGCCTGTTATGAGTGACTGGTACATCTGGG
>JAFYFU010000092.1 GCA_017543595.1 Ruminococcus sp.
ATGTATATAGCAGGGCTTCTCAAACCCCTCGGACTGAAAGTCTCACGCCTTGCGTTCGGACTGCCCGTGGGCGGAATGCTTGAATATGCCGATGAAGTGACGCTTTATAAGGCACTTGAAAACAGAAATGATATGTAATAACAAAAGCTCCGATAATTCGGAGCTTTTTTATTTTTTAGAATGAATATGCGGTTTTAAGTAATTTCGCCTCTATCCTTGCAGTAACTTCGAGGTAGTAAGCAAGTTCTGCGGCATTGAGAGATTTTTGGTCTATTGAGTTGAGATTTTTTTCCATTTCGGTAAGTTTATTCAAATAATCAAAATATTCGTTCATAATTTCAGCGTCAAGGGGATTTTCAGCGTATCTGTTCACAATTTCAACATACTGGTCAAAAAATGCCTCATAGCTGTCCATTAAATCCTTAAATTCGGGAGATATTACGGCAGGAGGTGCTTCTGTCGGCGGTTCAGTGGGGGGCTGTGTGGGTGGTTCTGTTGGTGGCTGGGTAGGCGGTTCGGTCACTTCTGGAATATCTGCAACAGAATATTCCATTGTCGAATTATTTTCTGATTTTTCGGTAGTTTTCTCAACCTCCATAACTTTTGAAGTCCGTGAACTTTCGGCGATATTTTCGGTTTTTTCTCTCTTTGGCTTGAAAACTGTTGTTACACCGACTATTGCGAACAGTACAACAATAGTTGTAAGACAGCCGTGTTTCTTTTTGCTCATAGTGAAACCTCCTTTATATAACACTTAAAAGTGTTTTATATTAACATTATAACACATATTAGTATCTGAATCAACACGCTATTGTGCTATATGCTAAAATTAAAGCATAAAATTTTTGGGGGTGATTTTGTGCATAATTACAAAAGGGTGCGTGATTTGCGTGAAGATGCAGATATGACACAAAAAGAAGTTGCCGAAAAATTATATCTGCACCTTACGCAATACAGGCGGTATGAATGTGGAGAGAGCGAGATTCCGCTGAATATAGCTATAAGTATTGCCTGCCTTTATGATGTTTCGCTTGATTATATTGCCGGTATAACGAACGAAAAGAAGGGGCTTACCAAATCTTCGCTTTCAGATGATGAAACTGCATTGGTAAATAATTTCCGCCTGCTTGACCTTATGGATAAAGGTCGTGTAATGGAGCGCATTGATATGCTCCTGAAATGATTATATCACAGAAATTTTGTGATTATAAAAATGGATTCCAAAGAGAAAAGCCCCGATAATTCGGAGCTTTTTTCTTGTTATGGTCTGCATCTTCCGCAAGGGTAAAATTTAATTTCATGAATAATATTTTTATTTCTTCACATAATATCTCAAAGGGAGATGAGGAAATGAAAATAACACCGCAGATATACAGCGAAATGACAAAACAGGCATCACCGAAATCAAATTCAAAAGTCAATGTAAGCGTTGCGTTCGCAGTCGGGGGACTGATATGTGTTATAGGACAGATAATAATTTCAGCCTTTGAAAGAATGGGATTTGACAAAACGGACGCAGGAACATGGACATCAATAATTCTTGTCGGGGCAAGTTCAATAATGACGGGTACGGGAATGTATCAGAAAATAGCAAAGCACGCAGGCGCAGGAACTCTTGTGCCTATAACGGGATTTTCAAATGCCATAAGTTCATCTGCCATAGAAGCGAAATCAGAGGGTCTTGTAATGGGGGTAGGCACGAAAATATTCACAATAGCAGGACCTGTAATACTTTACGGCTGTACAGCGTCCGTAATATACGGGATAATATATTATTTAACGGGATAATTGCAAGGCGGTTTTCCTATTTAAAATTTATAACTGTTTTCTATTGTAAGAAATATACAAATATGATATAATAATTTGTGTATATATACAAAGTTTTCGGGAAATTTCAGAAAGCGACTAAAAACTTGCCCTTTTTCCGACATTTATATATATAAGTAAAATTCCGAATTTCTAATTCTTAACTAATTTCAGGAGGCTGTTATGAAAAAATTAATATCTTTAATGGCGGGTCTTGCACTTTTGCCGTGTGCAAATTTTACGGCATACGCTGAATACAACATCTATCCGCAGACGGCATTTGAATATGAATCTTTCAGAAATTCGTACTATGATATGTACAGGGTTGACGAGGATTCCGTTTATTTCCTTGACAGGGATATATATGCGGAGGGGACAGGCTTAATAGTGAGTTCCGACAATGAATCAGAGGTTAAGCGTGAAACTCACGGCTTTATATTCAAGCCCGAAAATGACGGCAACTATCTTGTAAGTGTCAGCGGAACGGAACAATTGTATGTCTGGCTGGAAGAACCTGTTGACGGTGTACCCGAAACAGTGGTGTCTTATCCCGAAATTTACAGCTACATAGTGGAAGTCAAAAACGGGGAAATAAAAGTGGATTATAAAGGGCAGTCGGGATTTAATGCGCCTTATGATTCTAAAAAAGAAAATCTGACCGATTTTCTGGACAAGAATTATTTTTCCTATACGAACGGCAGTATAGGCGTTGAAAGCTACATAACAAATGTGTATTCGGAAAATGATGTTGTATCTTATTTCTGCGTAAATTCAGCGTACAGTGAAAAAGGCGGAAACGTTGAAATATCCAATGAAGAAATCGCTGTATGTGACGGCTTTGAATGGGTATCAAGTGCAATAGGATTCACTGACATAATGAATCTTTATAAAATAAAGGCTATTGCTGACGGTGATGTAAATGTAAAGATTGACAACAAAGAATTTAATCTGACTGTAAGTAATAAAATTTTCCGCTGTCCGAATAATGATGACATAATTCAGGGCGATGTAAACGGGGACGGAGAATTTAATATTGCTGATGCGGTTACCTTGCAGGAATGGCTTTTAAACAAGCCTGATATAAAAATACTTGCCGAAAATGCGGATTTCAACAATGATAATATAATAGATGTTTTTGATTTCTGCATGATGAAAGAATCTCTTTCGGACAAGCTGAGAAATGAAGCAGTCCCCGCACTTGCGGTTATAAATTACGATACATACTGTAATGAGGAATACGGCTGGTATACAAATCTGTCTGTCAATATGATTGATTTCGGCGGAAATGAATACTCGGAGGATTTCGGCAGACATACGGGCGGTGAGGATAACGAGAAATTTATCTCAATGGCAGATGAGATAATTCAAAACGGTCATCAGAAATATCTTGACATTGAAAATAATGATTTGGTCAATGATATAAAGTATATCTCTGAAAATGCCGAAAAATACAAAAACTGTGAGATGATTAGAAATATCGGAGGCTGGGAAGACTACGGCGAAAATTACCTCTGTCTGCTTTACAATGAAAACGGTGAAAGAAAATATATCGAACTTTGCAGATTCGGCGGAGAGTTTGCGTGGCTTGACAATGAGGAAATACAGCAGTTTGTTACTAAACTCGTTGAAAATAATCTTTTCGCAGACAAACATTCATTTGAAATAACATTGGAATACATGGCTGAAAATACTGCACAAAACTAAATACTAAACTTTGTGCATATATACTATCGAGAAAAATATATTTTTTTGTATGTTTTAACAGATTTAAAATTTCTCAAAAAAAATTTAGATTTTTTTTTAAAATTCGTGTCCCTTTTGGAAATGTACGAACGAATATATATACAGAACGGTGAGAGACACAGTTCAAAAGAAAAAATAACAGGAGGGAACGAAAGTTCAAAAAAATTCATAAGCCACAAACCGAATCCCATAAGAACATAAACCCAAGACCATTAAAAAATTAAAGTCAAAAAAATTTAAAAGAAAAAAATGTTATTTATTAAAAGGAGTTTTTTAAAATGAAAAAAATTGTTATGTCAGCACTTACACTCGCTATTGCCGCTTGCATGAGCGCAACACCCGTAATTTCCGCTTCCGCTTCTGATGATGATTTCGTATGCGGAACAGAGCTTATCGAACAGGAACTCAGAGAGAGAGAGTTCGAGGATATCTCGATTAAAGCCCCCACAAAGTATTTTTATCAGTACGGCGACAAGCTTGACCTTTCAGGCGGAGCAATCTATGCAGACAATATGCTTGTTTGCTACATGGACAGCCCTGAAAACTGCTTCCTCCCCGATGCACAGGTAGAAATTGACACACACCAGTTTGTAAATTCAGATTTCGGTGTTTATCCCATAAATGTAAGAGTAAAAATCAACGGCAAAGAGTTCAGACAGATTTTCTGCGTAGCAGTTGAAGAACCTGAGAACGCAGAAATAGAGCTTGCTGATGTTACAATCGCTGATGAAGCAGAAGAAGTTCAGGCAACAGGCTTTGAAACTCTTAAAATTAAAGTTCCCGACAAGAAATATTATCAGTACGGTGAGAAACTTGACCTCACAGGCGGAGAAATCTATGCAGGCGACAAGTTTATCTGCTCAATGACTGACCCCACTGCAAACGTTGAAATAGATACACACCAGTTTGTAAATTCAGACTTTGGTGCATACCCCATAAACATAAAGGCAACTGTTGACGGAAAAAATTATTATGGTATTTTCTGCGTAGCAGTTGAAGAACCTGAGAACGCAGCAATAGAACTTGCTGATGTTACAATCGCTGATGAAGCAGAAGAAGTTCAGGCAACAGACTTTGAAACTCTTAAAATTAAAGTTCCCGACAAGAAATATTATCAGTATGGCGAGAAGCTTGACCTTACAGGCGGAGAAATCTATGCAGGCGACAAGTTTATCTGCTCAATGACTGACCCCACTGCAAACGTTGAAATAGATACACACCAGTTTGTAAATTCAACTTTCGGCTCTTATCCAGTAAACGTAAGAGTTAAAATGAACGGCAAAGAGTTCAACAAGGTATTCTGTGTTGCAGTTGAAGAACCTGAGGACGCAGAAATGTATTTTGATTATTTTGACATCGCTGCTGATGAAGATATATCCTACGGTGATGTAAACCTTGACGGTCGTGTAAGCATTTCTGATTCGGTAGCAATTTTACAGTTCATCGCAAACCCTGAGAAATACGCTCTTACAGATGAGCAGAAAGCAAACGCAGACGTTCATAATACAGGTGACGGCGTAACATTAAAAGACGCAGAAGCAATCAGCGCATTTGCAGAGGGCATGATAGACCTGTTCTGAAATACAAGTCTAATAAGTTCTACTTAATGTAGTCCTTTAATAAATAATAACATATATAACAGAGAGGCGGTCTTATGACCGTCTTTTTGTTTGACAAAAAAGTCCCCCGTTTCGGGGGACTTAAATTTTTATCTCTTGCGTTTTTCTGTATCTTCTCTGATTTCCTCGCACCAGTCCTCGCTTACCGCACCGCATTTTCTTATGTGTGAAAGTGAGTTTGTAACAGCACCGAACAGCACGCCTGTTCCCTTTGAATCGCAGGCATATTCAACAGCTCTTGAACTTGCTATGCCCATTTTTGAGGCTTCTTTTGCTGCGTCAATATTTGCTCCTATAAAGAGAAATTCCCAGCCGAGTTCTTTTTTTGCGTCAATTAATTTCTTAACTGCATTGTAGTCAAATTCACGGCTTGCGTTTTCCATTCCGTCAGTTGTGATTATAAAAATCGTATTTTCGGGAACGTCCTCTTTGCGGATATATCTGTGTACGTCCGATATGTGATTTATTGTTCTGCCTACTGCGTCAAGGAGTGCCGTACTGCCGAAAGTTGTATAATCCTTGTCGGTCATTTTCTTTACATCTTTCAGGTCAATTCTGTCGTGAACCGTTTCATACTTGTCATTGAAAAGAACAGTTGTGACATAAGCCGTACCGTCCTCTTTTTTCTGTTTTGCAATCATGGAATTGAATCCGCCGATTGTATCGCTTTCAAGACCGCACATTGAACCGCTTCTGTCGAGTATGAATACCATTTCCGTAATATTATTTTTCATAACAACACCTCATTTAAAATCGTCAGATTTTGCCTTTTAAGGCTTGACACATTCACTCAAAAATCAAAGATTTTTTCGTTCATTTGTGTCAAGGGCAAAATCTTCCTTTTATTTAAAATCGTCAGATTTGCGCTTTCGTGGCTTGTCATTTCGTTCACTGCGCTGTCGCTCCGTTCACTTTCATGACAAGGCGCAAATCTTCCTCTCATTTAAAATCGTCAGATTTTGCCTTTTAAGGCTTTATATTCCTGATTTTTCATTACTGATTTATCAGGTTGTATATATTATATCACACACAAAATAAAAATGGTAAACTCTCAGTTGACTTATTTTTCATCATTTCCGAGGAGAATCTGGTCATACTGATAAAGATATTCGTTTATTGTCGATATGTCATATATACTCTCCTGAATAAAAAATGAAACGATAATATCAAAATAATTGTTTTTGGCAAAGGCATAGCCTGCTTTGCGGAGCATTTCGGAAGTTTCTTCAAAGTCAAGCTTTAACGCAACAGCAAAGGCAAGGACAGTCTGTTTTGTGGGGTGATAGTTTTCCTTACAGCGGATTTTTGAGAAAACCTGTTTGCTTATATGTGCTTTTGTGTAACATTCCGAATCTTTTATTCCGAGTTCGTCAATTTTTCTCATTAACATCTGCGGAAAACTTTCATCTTTCATTTTAAGGCGTTTTTCGAGTTCGGGCATTACGGAAAAACAAACAGATTCTTCACATACGGATTCTTCACATTCCATAACTGTGGAATCCTTACGGGCGGAATTTTTCCGCATGGGAGCAGCAGATGCAGGCGCACAGCCCAATAAAGCTTTCAGGCTGTTTAATAAGTTTTCGCCCTCATAATTTTCCTTTATGTATTTTTTGAGTTTCTTTTCGATATCATTCATAAAAATCACCTGTTATTTTAAGCGGCAGCGATATTTTTCGGCATTTGCATTATCTATAATATACCATAACAAATGAAAGCTGTCAAGCGGATTGATTTCATTTAAATAAATATTTCCCCATGAAATGTCACGATTAATGCAAAAATAAATGATATAATTATAAACAGAAAAGAGGTGATAAGCATTATGAAAAAACTCTGGAAAATTATCAAAGAAGTAATCGTTTACTAAGCTGTTTAATTTTATGAAAGTGAGGTGAATAGTATGTGCAGATTCAAATGTTTTGTATGTTATCCGTTTTGTCCTCACAGACATTGAACAGCTTTATTAAAAAATCTCTGTAAAATCCAAAAACCGTTATAAGAATGATATTGCCGCAAAAAAGCTCTGCACCTGCGTGTTGATGAGTTTGAAATGCCATATAATGTTCTGCTTGATTTGTTTAACATGAAAAAATTTACCTGAAAAATATTCTGAAAAGTCCGTATGCACCGCTTTTTCTTGATATGCCTGTTATTGAAAAAATGAAGGAAAAGCTTTGTGATGTGCCTGATTTGAACTTTGACAAATTTATTGACTTTACAGGTGCGGAGAAAATTCACGATTATGATGAAGAATATATAAAAAATTTCCGTCTGCTTGCAAGGGCTGTCCATGAACACCGAAGGATAAATTTTAACAATATAAATGCACAAGGTCAGAAATACATAAATAATGAAAGATTTCCGTTCAGAATAGAATATTCCGTTACTATGCGTAATTTCCGGCTCTCTCTCTGGAATAAAAAGGAAGAACGCCCCTTTAAAGCCAATATTTCAAGAATATCTGATATCGAACTCCTTGATGTTATTTCCGATGAGGAGTACAAATCTGTAATGAATATGATGGAACAGAAAAAAGAAAAGCACCCAATCATAATGACTGTTACAAACGAAAATAATGCAATCGAAAGAATTAATCTCCTCTTTTCAATGTATCATAAAAATACAGAATTTATTTCAGCAGACAAGATTCAAATTTTCCTAAGCTATTATAACTTTGATGAAGATGAAATTATCAGAAATATAATGTCTTTCGGAAAATTTGTCCATGTGCTTTCGCCTGAAAGAGTTGTTAATAAAATAAAGGAAAAACTCTTATCCTGACAAAAGTAAAATATCACGCTGTACCTGCAAATCGTTCAGTAATCCTCTGTCTCACGGCAGAGGTTTTTGTTTGTCAGGCAATCTGCAAAATCAGACACCGTGCAACATTCCGACAATTATAAGCAAATCAGGAATATTTTATTTTTATTTGCAGATAATACTTTTATTAAATCAAACAGGAGGTTAATATGAAAGCTACGGGAATTGTAAGGAGAATTGACGACCTCGGCAGGGTTGTTATTCCCAAGGAAATAAGGCGCACTATGCATATTCGTGAGGGCGACCCACTTGAAATTTATACAAACAGTGACGGCGAGGTTATATTCAGGAAATACTCCGCAATAAGCGAAATGGGCGAAAATGCCTCTTATGTGGCTGATATAATGCATAAAATAGCAGGCTGTCCCGTTCTGATTTTTGATAAAGACCACGTTGTTGCTTCGGCAGGTCTGCCAAAAAAGGAAATATCGGAGCGCAGGGCTTCATCTCAGCTTGAAGAACTTATGGATAACAGGAATCAGTATTTCCGAAAAGGAGAAAGCAAAAAATTTTTTCCTGCCGAGGGTGTGGAGTATTTCGCACTTTCAGCCGTTCCGATTCTTGCAAACGGAGATGTTTCGGGGGCGGTTGTATTTCTGGCGAGTGAAAAATATCAGGAAGTAACTGATTTGCAGAAAAGTCTCTCAAATGCGGGGGCGCAGTTTCTGGCGAAAAAAATAGAATAACATCAATTAAAAAAGATTTAATACAAACAAAACGGCAGGTCTTTCGACTTGCCGTCCTGTTTTTGTAGGGTGGTTTATATGAAAAAAGAAGATTTCTGTTTTGATGATATTATTATAGATATACAGTATGAAATTCACGTGAAATAAAGCTGAAAAACTCATGAATTATGCATTATGATATTAAAGCATACGCTTGTTCCCTCAACATTTTCGATATTTATTTTATACTTATGCTTGTCGATTATGGATTTTGCAATTGCAAGACCAAGACCGTAACTTCCTGCTGCACGGTTTCTTGATTCGTCACTTCTGTAAAATCTCTCAAAGATTTTATCCTTGTCGGATTCTTTAAGACCCGTACCCGTATTGAAAACAGAAAGCTGAATTTTTTTATCTTCTTTTGTCAGTGAAACTCTTACAGTTCCGCCGTCCTTTGAGTATTTCAGGGCGTTGTCTATGAATATAGCCGTCATCTGCTTTATATGCTGTTCGCTTGCGGTAATATGAATATCTTTTTCTATATTAAGCACAAAGTTTTTATTTGTTTCAAAAGCCTGACATTCAAAGGGGAGAGCGGTATTTTCGACAGCCTTGCTCAAATCAAAATCAGTGAGGACAAAATTTGAAGTATTGTTTTCAAGCCTTGTGAGGTTTAATAATTCGTTTACAAGGACATTCATTCTGTCGGCTTGGTCACAGATATAGCCCAGCCATTTGTTACAGCCTATTTCGCCTGAAAGAACGTCCGCATTTGTTGAAATAACCGTCAGAGGGGTTTTCAGTTCGTGGCTTGCGTCAGAAATAAACTGTTTCTGCTTGTCAAAAGCCTCTTTTATGGGCTTTACTATCAGACCGCTTAAAAAATATGAAGCGACAGAAAGCAATAAAATACTTGCCAGACCGATTATTATTGTTGTTCTTTTTAATTTTGAGAGCATATTCATTTCGGCTGTCTTATCCGTGAAAACAAATATCGTGCCGTTTGATTTTTCTGCGGAGAGAAACTGATAATTATTCAGCATACCGCCTGTTATGCCTTTTTCGAGAATAGCGTCAATATATTTCTGTGAATTTTCCTGCGACAAGTCATCATTGTTGTGAATACTTAAATAATTTCCGTCCTTGTCCGCCATGATGATAAAAAAGTCTATTGTATCGAGGGATTTCGGAACGGGTTCTCTGTCGTTTCTCCTGAAATCATATTCCTGCGGAGGAGGTTGATTTTCCGTTGGTCTTTGGGTTTGAATTTCGGTTGTGTTTTCGGATTGAATTTCGGTTGTATTTTGGCTTGTATTGAAATTGGTA
>JAFYFU010000093.1 GCA_017543595.1 Ruminococcus sp.
ATACTTTTTTCTTATGTTTTCAAAGTCGGTGTAAATGGCAGTGAGGTCACACCCGTTCCCATTCCGAACACGGAAGTTAAGCTCATTTGCGATGATAATACTTGGTTGGTGACGACCCGGGAATGTAGTTCTATGCCGGCACAATGCCGAACGGAAGCGTTCGGTGATACAAGGGCCAATAGCTCAGTTGGTTAGAGCATCCGGCTCATAACCGGACGGTCCGGGGTTCGAGTCCCTGTTGGCCCACTTTAAGACTTTCTCTTTTGAGGAAGTCTTATTTTTGTTACAGGAGGCAAATATGATAGGAAAAATCGTTACAGTAAAAGTTGACAGACCTCTCGGAAGTTATCACCCTGAGTACAAAACGCTTTATTATCCTGTGAATTATGGCTATATTGAGGGGATTATTGCGCCTGACGGAGAAGAACAGGACGCATATATTCTTGGCATAGATAAGCCTGTTGATACGTTTACGGGGAAAATAATTGCAATAGTCCGCCGTTTTGATGATGTTGAGGAAAAATGGGTTGTATGCCCCGAAAATATGTCTTTTGGCAAAGAAGAAATAATGGGTAAGATTAATTTTCAGGAAAAATATTTTCAATCGGAAATTATAATGTAAAATGCCGCCTGCACAATGCAGACGGCAATTTTTTATTATTCAACAGGAACTGTCCAGCCGAATGTATCTTCAATTTTGCCCCACTGAATACCTGTCATTGTATCGTAAAGCATCTGAGAGATTTTACCGATTTTGTTATTGTTGATTTCCATAACCTTATCGCCCCATTTGAGGTGTCCGACAGGCGAAATAACAGCAGCCGTACCTGTACCGAAAACTTCGTCAAGCTTGCCGGCGTCATAAGCGTCAGCGATTTCCTGAATGTCGATACGTCTTTCTTCAACTTCGAGACCCTTTGACTTGCAGACTTCGATAGCAGATTTTCTTGTGATTCCGGGGAGGATACTGCCTTGAAGCATGGGAGTTACAACTTTTCCGTCAATTACAAAGAAGATGTTCATTGCGCCTACTTCTTCAATATATTTCTGCTCAACGCCGTCAAGCCAGAGAACCTGAGAATAATTCTGCTTGTGAGCTTCGTCCTGACCGATGAGAGAAGCCGCATAGTTACCGCCTGTTTTAGCGAATCCCATACCGCCTCTTACGGCTCTTACGTACTTGCTTTCAACGTAGATACTTACAGGATTAAGACCTGTTTCGTAGTAAGCACCTGAGGGTGAAAGGATTATCATGAAGTAATACTGTGAGCCGGGTTTAACTCCGAGGAAGGGGTCAACTGCGAAAATAAAGGGTCTTATGTAGAGAGATTCTCCGTCTTTTGAGGGAACCCAGTCCTTTTCGATTTTGAGGAGTTCCATAAGGCACTGCATAGCGAGTTCTTCGGGGAGTTCTGGAATAACAAGTCTCTCGTTTGACTTGTTAAGTCTTTTGAAGTTTTCCATAGGGCGGAAAAGCTGAACCTTGCCTTCTGCGGTTCTGTAAGCTTTCATTCCCTCAAAAACGGTCTGACCGTAGTGGAGACACATAGCGGCAGGTGAAAGTTCGATATTTCCGTAGGGGAGAATTTCGGGGTCATGCCAGCCCTTACCCTCATCATAGGGCATGAGGAGCATATAATCTGTGAAAACGTGACCGAAGCCGAGTTTGTCTCCGGGCTGCGGTTTAGCCTTTAAAGTTTCTGCTTTTGTGAATTTGATTTCCATTTCATTCAACCTTCTTTATAATATTTTCCGCAATGCGGAATATACAGCTTAATAAGCGGAGAAGTATTTCTTCTCGTAAAGTTTTTTGCACACGACAACCACGGCAACGGCGGTTGATGCAGCAAGAACAGTGGTAGTTATTGCCGTAGCAATAATTATTTTGCCTTTTTTAGTCATAGTGTCCTCCTTTGCGGGGTAAAACTTCCATACATTAGATTATATCATATTTTCACGATAAATTCCATAGAATCAGGCGAAAAATATGCACAAAAAACACTGTTGAAAACTGCGGATTATTCTATCAGGGGAAGTTTGTCTATTGCGCCTGCGTCATAGAGTTGTATAGCGGCAGCATCTTTGCCCGTTATGCCGTCATTTCCGCCATAGGCATCGGCATTTTCAAGAGCTATTCCTTCGAGGGGATATTTTGCGGAATTTGCGAGGTACTGCAAAATTCTTACTGACTCGGAGACAGTAACATTTCCGTCAAGGTTTGCATCACCTGCTAATTTTTCGACAGTTACCTTTATTTTAACTGTTGTTACGGAGTTTGCGGATTTGACTAAAATTTCCGTTTCGCCTGCGCCAACGGAAGTAACAAGCCCCTTTTCATCAACGGTAACGGTATTTACATCGAGGGAAATCCATTCAACATTATTTTCAGGAGATGTAAGCTGTAAAGTATTTCCTATTCCCTTGATTTCAAATTCCTGAATTTCGGCAGGTTTTTCTTCTTCGGGCTTATATGTTGAAACTATTTTTATCGGATAAGTAGTATCCCCGACAGTTGCGGTGACGGTGCAAGTACCTGAATTTACAGCGGTTACAATGCCGTTTTCGTCTATCACGGCAATATTTTCGTCAAGGGATTTCCACACAACGGAAGAAATATCCTCAACATTTGAGAGATTTATCTGCTGACTTTTCTGACTGTTTGAAAGTTCGATAGTGCCGATAAAATTTGTTTCGGGGACATAATTAGGGTCATACTGTGAAGTTACCTCAAAATAGTATCTTACGGTATTATTTTCCGCATATATACGGCAGTTTCCGGTATTTACAGCGGTAACTGTTCCGCTCTGGTCAACGGTTGCAATATTTTCGTCAGAACTGCTCCATGTAAGACCTTCCGCCTGAGTTGTAATTTTTCTTGTAGGTTTTTCGTTAGTGAGAGTAAAAGAATTTACAAACTGCTCCTGAATTTCGGGGAGGGAATCCTCAGCGGGGTCATAATCCGAAACAATCGGGATAATATAAGTAGTATTTCCGAGAACGGCGGTTACAGTGCAATTACCTTTTCCGACAGCGGTGATTTTGCCTGTTTCGTCAACTGTTGCGACTTTCGTATCGGAGCTTGTCCATTTTGCCTCTTTTGTATCTGCGCCGTTGAAAGACGGTAAGGCGGTATTGTTTGCGTGGTCAAGTTTGATTTCATTGAGTGTAACGGTTACGGGTTCATCGGGCTTTGCAGTTTCCTGACTTTCTTCTTTAACGACAACTTTGAGGGTCAAAACCTGAGTTCCTGCGATTGCGTAGACGTTGCAAGTTCCGACAGCTTTGCTTGTTACGTTTCCGCTCTGGTCAACGACAGCGATATTTTCGTTGTCGCTTTTCCATGTAACGGTTGTATTATCGGGGTTTGTGAGTTTTATGGGGATAGTCTGACCGACTGCCGTAAATTCGAGTACAGCGGGTTCGGATTCTTCCGCAAAGGCGGTATTGATGATATTTTTAGTCTGAACTGTCTGCAAAGTTCCGCCCATAATAAAAATTGCTGATAAAAGGGCAGTTATTTTTTTATAATTCATAGAGTACCTCCGTCATTTTCCTGTGGCTGTTTATTTTCGGGGGTTTCGAGATAAACAGCCGCAATAATTGTTATATTGTCACGGCTTCCCTTTTCGAGAGCCTTATTTACAAGGATTTCAAGTCTTTTTTCGAGATTTTTCGGAAGTTCAAGTATTTCCTGAATTTCAAGGGCGGAAACGTAATCCGAAAGCCCGTCTGTACATAAGACAAGGATATCACCGTGCTGTATTTCAAATTCTTTGGTATCAATCTGAGGCTTTGCTTTAAGGTTTCCGAAAACGGGGCATATAATATTTCTGTGAACGTGGGTTTTTGTTTCCTCAAAAGTTATAGACCCCTCCTCATAGAGTATCTGCACGAGTGACTGGTCTCTTGTAAGCTGTCTGATATAGTCGTCCCTGTAAAGATAAAGCCTTGAATCGCCTACATTGAAAGAAATGATTTTATCTTTTTCGACAGCGATGAATCCGCAGAGAGTTGTCTGCATATTATTTAATTCAAGGCTTTGACTGCCTATATCCATGAGTTTGTTATGCACGCTGTAAAGGTCAGGGACGAGATTTTCGGCGGAGGAAAAATTCATTCCGCCCATTATGCCGAGACACATTCTTGAAGCCATTTCGCCTGACCTTTCGCCTGAAACGCCGTCAGAAACGGCAGCAACAAAAGGAATGTCAATATTCAGGGATACACTTCCCTCATCACGCACTTCCTTACCTATGAGAAAAGCGTCCTCATTGTGTGGCATTATGCCTTTGTTTGTAATTCCGCAGCAATAAAACATATTAAAAAACCTCTGAGTTTATCCTGTAAAAATTTTTTGCATTTTCGCAGGTGATATCGAGCATTTGCTGTATGGGGATATTTTTGATTTCGGCGGCTTTTGCGGCAGTATATTCAATCATTGAACTGTCGCAGCGTTTTCCCCTGAAAGGTACGGGGGACATATAGGGGCAGTCTGTTTCCAGTAAAAGCCTGTCAAGCGGGACAGTTTCAAGGGCTTTTATTGCTTTTTTGGCGTTCTTGAAAGTTATGACACCCGTAAAACCGACATACATACCGAGTTTCACGATTTCCTGAGCGATTTCCGCAGAATAGCCGAAACAGTGCATAACGCCCTGCGGACGGTATTTCCTGAGTATATCCATAGTATCGGCGCAGGCATCTCTGCTGTGAATTATGACGGGCATATTTATATCCCTTGCAAATTCAAGCTGCTGAGAGAACAATTTTATTTGTTTTTCCCTGTCATAGCCGTCATAATGGTAATCAAGACCGATTTCTCCGACAGCCCTTACTTTTTTATTGTTTTTAATTATCTTTCCGAGAATTTCGAGATAATTTTCGGGGTTTGAATCAATACTTTCGGGGTGTACACCCGCAGCGGAGAATATATAATCATATTTCTCCGCAAGGGCTGAATTTTCAGCGGAATCCTCAACGGAAGAAGCCGCAAGGGTCACATATTTCACGCCTTTTTCGGGGAGCATTTCAAGTATTTCCTCACGGTCATCATCAAAAGCCCTGTCCGCATAATGTGCATGGGTATCGAATATATTATTAATCATAGTATCAGCCTGTCTTTTCAGCAAAATATTCCTCAACGATATTCTTGATAAATCCTTCGCTGGGGATAAAGTCGGAATCAGCGTTGTTTCCGTCCATTGTAAGGAAACGTGAAACAGATTCACTTCTTGAAAGCATATTCTTTACGGCAGTCTTGCGTTTTTTGTAGTCAACGGCTGTAATATCGGAATCAACCATATTTATTATAGTGTTGAAAGAATTGTCAAGACCGTCAGCGAGTCTTTTTCCGTCAGCCTGATTAATCATATCGGATATAACGGAACTTGCGATATAAGCTCTCTGCACTTCGCCCTCATCGAACATTGAATAAGTTATAAATTTCTCAATTTGTTCGCCGTTGAGGTACTGTTCCGAGCCGTCATTGTTGAAACCTGACATTTCGACTTTTACGGGGTAATTTACACCGCCAATCATATTGCAGGCTTTTGCGAGGGCTTTTCCGTCAAACTTAACGTATCTGTCGATAGTTATGCCGAAAACTATTTCGATAAATTCCTTTGCGGCACTGACACCGCCGCCCTTGTAAGAACCCGCAAGACTTCTCTGTGCGCCGTCAATTACAGTTATCATATTTGTAGGCAGACCGAGGAACATTAATTTTTTATCTTTCGGAATGGACCTCATAAGGACGAATGTTGAAGAACATTTGAGGTCGGGTTCATCGAGTACGAGAAGAATTGTATGGCTGTCCTCATAAGATGTTGTGGCAACTACTCTCGGAGAAGGTTCTTTGAGTTCCTGTTCGTTGCCAAGCCCGAAGTATTTATATACCGCATAAGCTCCTCCGCCGATTATGAGCAGTCCGAGAAATACTGTAACAAGAAACGGGACTGCAATTCTTCCGCTTTTTTTCTTCTTTGCCATTTTAAGAAAACTCCTTTCATAAGCCCCGTTTTTACGGGATATATTTAAGATGCACACGCATCATTTTATAAAGATGTGCTGAAAAATTCATGTGACCCCCTTGCAAAATTCCGCAGAAGTGGTATAATAGTTATGGAATGTCATAAAGGTATTCGCTTACACAGATTATTTCTTCCGATAAGCGTTCCTTGTCCGTACCCACATTGTCTATTATGTTGTATATGTCGCTTATTCCGAAACGGTGGATTTTTTTGCCTTTTCGTTCGGCATAGTTCACGGTCTGAAAAGTTCCCGAACGGAAACTGTCATTATTCAGAAAAGCTATCACCTCCGATGAGTTGTCCACCATGAAATAATTTCTTTCACGGTAGAGAGAAGGAGAAGAAAATACAGATTTGTTCTTTCCGTAAGTTATCTGAGCCTCATCGCTTGTTACGGTTAGAATATCCGCATCTTTTTCAACCTTTTCAAGCATTTTCATATACACAGGGCTGAATCTCTGGGAATGTTTCAGAAACGGCATGACACCGATAAGCTTTAAATCTTTCGCATATTTCAGTTTCCGCACATAGTCAGCCGCATGAAGGTCAGTACCCTCGGCAAGACCGCTGATAAATGTATCAAATCCACGGCTTACGGCTATGTCGATAAAACAAAAGAGCATTTTCCTCACGGCAAACAAAGTTGCATCGGAATTGTCTTTTTTATGCGAAACGACAGATTTATCACGATGACCCGATATGCATACGGTTTTTCTGATATCCGTTGTCACTTCGGAAGCAGGACACACAGACATTCCTGAATTTAAAGAATACAGCATCGGAAACCTCCTGAATTATCAGCAATATATTATATTATATCATATGTGCGGAAACATTTCAAGAAGTTTTTTCACCTGTAACTTTTTTTTAACAGTTACGGCAGAATTATTTCTGTCGGATATGCTGAATTTAAGACAAAGAAAGGAAATCACAATGAAACCTTATCTCAAAAGAGCATGGGCTGAAGTATCTCTCAGCCGTCTGAAAAACAACGTTGAAATTATAAAGAGCCTTAATTCCAAAGATACGCAGGTAATGGCTGTTGTAAAAGCCGATGCCTACGGTCACGGCGATAAACATATAATTAAATTTCTTTACGAGAACTGCGGAATAAAATATTTTGCCGTTTCAAATCTTGACGAGGCAATAGTTGTAAGAGAGTGCGCCCCCGATGCCGATATACTCATACTCGGCTATACTCCCCCCGAATATGCACACGAAATATCCATGTACAATATAATACAGGGTGTTGTCTCAACCGAATATGCAAATCAGCTTGTGAAAAATACTCCCGAAACTCTGCGCTGTCACATAAAAATTGATACGGGCATGGGAAGAATAGGTCTTAAACATGACACCCCCGAATCCTGCGCCCGTGAGATAGCCGAAATGATGAAAATTAACAAGCTTTCCGTTGAGGGTATATATACACATTTTGCCGTTGCCGACAGTGACGACCCCGACAATATTGCATATACCGACAAGCAGGAGAAATTTATTCTTGATACCTATGACAGCCTTGTGAATATGGGCATAAAATTAAAGC
>JAFYFU010000094.1 GCA_017543595.1 Ruminococcus sp.
CCTTATACTGATCCGCTCCCTCCGGAACACTGATCCGCGAAGCAACTGACCACCCCGGCAGTACAACATCATGTCCGTCTTCATCGGAATCAATAAGCGCTCCGTCTTTGTAGAACAGAACCGTCACATCGAGATCCGGAACTACGAAATCGTTATTGTTCGTGAGGATAACAGCCATTTCACGTCCTGCATATTCGGCCTTTATATCGATGTTATCACACACGGTCTGTATATCTACCGGAGCCTGCTTATAATATATTCCATCCTCCGGTTCGTTTGCCATGTTCTCCGACGTCTGACCTCCATCCGCATCATTCGACAGGCTTTCCGGCTCGTCCCCTGCACGATCATCAGCTGATTGAGAATTTCCGATGTCTGCAAGATCCGATAACGCAGTTCTACAGTTACATGTGAGCACATCGATCATCTCATCCGGCATTTTTTTGATCTTCCATTCTCCACCGTATGTTATACATTCAAAGGTCACCGTCGTTGCAGTCCTTGCTATTTCCGCGGTGTCGGTTTTTTCTTTGAAAAGATCTGTAAGAAGTTTCTCCGCTGTCTCATCGTTAAATTCCTCTCCGCTGAAAGCCATGGCAAATGCTTTCCCCAGGTATTCTTTGACCACCTCCGAAAGGATCCCGGAGATGTCCGGGTGTTCATACTCAACAACGACTTTCCCGGATTCCCCGTCTGCAACAGTTTCTGTGATATCGTACTTGATCGTTGCGGCGGATTCCTTCATGTAATCCATCAGCCAGGAATACTCTTCCTCCGGCAAAGTGATATCTTCGGCATTTTCTCCATCCACAGAGACAAGACAACTGCGGATCCTCTCCATGTCGAAATCCCTGACTCCCTCAGACATTTCCTTCACGACCGATTCGGGTCCGGACTTACGGGACATGTCCTGGCCGCATGACGACAGGACAAGGATCACGCCCGACAGAAAAACACCGATCACTGTCTTTACGATAAGATGTTTCATATTTACTGCGGAAACGGCAAGGGGAAAACTACTGCATCAATAGGTCTTGCCGTAAGATATTTCGGAGCAGGCGGAAAAGTTTATTTTTATCAGTTCATGAAAAACGGCACTTCTTCGGAAGTTAATATATTAAAGAATATGGGAATTTATGTAAAAGCCTGTACGCCATGCAATAAATTTACTTTTAAAATGAATGATGAGGAAAAAAATGCCGTCAGGGAATATCATAATCAAATGCTTTCGGAAATATCGGATATAAAAGAAAAATCCCTTATAATACTTGATGAGATAATTTCGGCGTATAATAAGAATCTTGTTGACCGTGAGAAAGCTGAAAAAATTATACTTTCGTTTTCAGATGATAATGAAATTGTCCTCACGGGACGACAGCCACCAGAAATATTTTTAACAAATGCGGACTACATAAGTGAAATAAATGAAATAAAACACCCCTATCAGAAGGGGATATCTGCCCGAAAAGGCATTGAATATTGATTATTTAAGCTTATATTTGTTTAAATAAGACAATTTATTAATATTTGCTTTGGATAATATTTACAAACTTGCAATTTATATAAATTTTCTATTTACTTTTTGTTGATATTGTGCTATCATATACTAAAGGTGTATTATAAAGATTTTTTTATGTTTTAACTTGATTATATCTTTACTTTTGCGGATTAATGTGTTAAAATATAATTAATCATACGCCTTACGGCAGATTGGAGTAACAATATGATAGAAAAAATTAAATCTGAAAATATGGACCTGCTCTTTGAAGCTGTTCTCACCCTTGAAACAGTTGACGACTGTTACAGATTCTTTGACGACTTATGCACAAGTCTCGAACTTAAAGCTTTCGCACAGCGTCTGCACGTTGCAAGACTTCTCGATGAGCATAAGGTATATAACAGCATTGTCACCGAAACAGGGGCAAGCACCGCAACGATAAGCCGTGTCAACCGTTCTCTCAAAGACGGAAATGACGGGTACAATATAGTGTTTGACAGACTTAAAGAGCGAAATCTTTTAAAGTAACGGAAAGGAACTTTTTAATGAAGAATTTCGGATTTCTGAAAAAATCAATCGCCTGCATATCAGCAGCAGTAATGCTTGCAGGCAGCAGCGCAGTAAGCACAAATGCGGCTGTGGTAAATACGGAAAAACAGAACAACTACGACAACTTTGCGGAGGCTTTGCAGCTTGCTCTGTGTTTCTATGATGCAAACAAATGCGGCGATGAAGTCGGCGAGGACAATTATTATTCATGGCGAGATGACTGCCACGTTAAAGACGGCGAAATCCCGCTCCAACCCATGAACCCCATGCCCGAAGGTTTCGGACGTGGAAAGACCGATGAGGAACTCGGTGACGGTCAGGAAGTCGGTCAGGGCGATGACGGCAAGGAAAAACCCGCTCTCGGCGATGACGACCCCGATTTATATGTCGGTGTCAATATGTCACAGGAATTTATTGACAAGAATAAAAAATATCTCGACCCTGACGGAAACGGCACGCTTGACCTTACGGGCGGCTGGCACGATGCAGGCGACCACGTTAAATTCGGACTCCCCGGAAGTTATTCCGCATCAACTGTCGGCTGGGGATATTATGAGTTCCGTGACGCATATCAGGAGACAGGTCTTGACGGACACGTTGAGGACGAACTCCGCTGGATAAACGACTACTTCATGAAAGCCACTTTCCTTGATGATGACGGAAATGTTGTTGCATACTGCTATCAGGTAGGAGAGGGAAACAACGACCATAACTACTGGTGCGCCCCCGAATTGCAGGTAGACGGCACGGTTGTGGCAAGTTCTTCATGTGCTGTAAAGCGTCCCGCATATTTCGCAACGACTGAAATGCCCGCTTCCGACCAGTGTGCAGGCGCAGCAGCTTCACTTGCGATAAACTACCTTAACTTCAAAGATACAGACCCCGACTATGCGGAGAAAAGCCTCAAATATGCAAAGGCACTTTATGATTTTGCCGTTGCAACACATACGGAAGAACTGGCAGACGGCGGTACTCCCAGAGCAACAAGCCTTGGATATGACGGCGGTTTCTATACGTCAAGCTATGACTATGATGAACTCGCATGGGCTGCGGTATGGCTTTACTACTGTACGGAAAATTATGACTATATAAATGATATAATCGCAGTTGATGAAAATACTACCAACGCAAAGGGCGCACACCCCTACACAGGCTACTTAAAGAGAATTATGACCGATACAGGCAACTGCTGGCAGAATATCTGGGTACACTGCTGGGATACTGTATGGGGCGGAGTTTTCGCAAAACTTGCACCTGTTACAAATACAGCAAGAGACTGGTATATTTTCCACTGGAATCTTGAATTTTGGTCAGGATTCAGTGAAGAAAAAGCCAAACAGATTGAAAAGGGCGAAGTTGAATACACGGACAAGGACGGTACTGTTTCAAAAGTAGAACTTATGCGTAAGCCCTATGTTGCAACAACAACACATAAATATTTCGGTATGGACGACCTCCTCTGGAATCAGCCGATGACATATGATGAGATAAAAGATTTGCCCGAAAACAAGCAGGTAAACAACTTTATAGCAAAATCTCCCAACGGCTGGGCAGTTGTTGCAGGATACGGAAGCGCAAGATATAACACAGCCGCAGGATTGCAGGCTATGGTATACGCAAAGGAAACAGGCGATTTGACATTTGCCGAATGGGCAAAAGACCAGATGGAATATATCCTCGGCGATAATCCTATGGGCTATGCCTATGAAGTCGGCTATGAGTACAGCTATGCATCACTTCCGCATCACCGTTCCTCACACTGTTCCGCAAAACAGAGCATGGACGACCCCGTAAATCAGGTTCATACACTCTGGGGCGCACTTGTCGGCGGTCCTGACCTCAAAGACTATCACCTTGACGCAACAAAGGAATACATCTACAACGAGGTAACAGACGACTATAACGCAGCTTTCTGCGGAGATTTGGCAGGACTTTACCACTTCTACGGCGCAAAGGGCAAGGAACTCGAAGACAAGAACCATGTCATTGAAGATTTCGATATGTCCGAAAACGCATACACAGGCTTTGAGCAGATTGATGCAGACGGTAATCCTCTCCCGACAGGTCTTTTCGTTTCGGGAGGCAAGAATCAGGAGCAGGAGGACAGCGTACAGCTTAAAATAGTTGTTCACAACAGAACTATAAATCCGCCCAAGTTTGAAAGCGACCTGAAAGCAAGATACTATTTCAATGTAAGTGAATTACTCAAATCAGGTCATGATTTGACACTCATAAAAGAACCCCGTATAGACTACGACCAGGAAAAGAGTTTCACGGACGGCAAGAATGAAGCTGTTCTCTCAGGACCTTTCAAGTATGACGACAAGGGAAACTATTACATAGAAATTTCGTGGCAGAACTGCGATTTCTACGGCAGCCGTGTATATCAGTTCGCACTCGGCTACGATATGGACCCTGAAACATACGAAAAAGTTAAATGGGATTCCAAAAACGATTACAGCTATGCAGACCTTGTAAGCTTTGAGGACGACAACGATGCAGCGGCTATCACAGACAAAATCACTCTCTATGCTGACGGAAAACTCGTCTGGGGTGTTGAACCCGACGGAACAAAAGCCGAAACAGACAGCGCAGCAGAATCCTCTGTACTCTGGGGAGATGCAAACCTTGACAAAGATGTAACAATATCCGATGCTGTTGCAATACTCCAAAGCATGGCAAACGGCGACAAATATGCCCTTGAAAAGCAGGGCGCATTAAACGCTGACGTTTACGACAACGGAAGCGGTGTAACAGGTAAAGATGCCGCAGTTATACAAATGGTTGATGCGGGAGTTTACAAGCAGTCACAGCTCCCCGTAAAAGCAGGCAAATAATTAAAATTTTCCCCTGAGCAATCAGGGGAATTTTTTTTGTTTGCAATGATATATAGTTAAAATAAAAAAATATATTAAAAATACTTGACAAGCCTTTTTGAGATATGCTATAATATAGTGTAATGTTTGGAAGCACTACTGTCTAAGGTATCTGATGGGCTGCTCAGCATACAATTGTATACTGAAAGAGGTGACAATCGTGAAGGAAGGAATCCACCCTAATTTCGTAAAGACAACTATTACCTGCCACTGCGGCAACGTGATTGAAACTATGTCTACTAAAGAGAATATCAAGGTTGAAATCTGCTCTAAGTGCCACCCGTTCTATACGGGCAAACAGAAGCTTGTTGATACAGGCGGACGTGTTGACAGATTCAAGAAGCGTTTCAATATGGGCAAGTAAGTCACAGCCGGTCTCCCCTGACCGGCTTTTTGTTTATAAAGGTAAATATATGAACTATTTCACTGTTGCAGAACCCGCAAGCGATTCCTTTGTTGAGAAAAAATCCGAATTTATCGGATATATTTCCCCTGTGAAAACAAATGACGAGGCGGTTAATTTCATAAATTCAATCAAATCACAGCACAGAAAAGCAAAACACAACGTCTATGCGTATATTCTGCGGAATGACAATATTTCCCGATATTCGGACGACGGAGAACCGCAGGGAACAGCAGGTGTCCCCGTCATCGATGTATTGCAGAAAAGAGGACTGACAGATGTCTGCATAGTCGTCACAAGATATTTCGGCGGTATACTCCTCGGAGGGGGCGGACTTGTCAGGGCATATTCCCACGCCGCAGCCCTTGCCTGCGATGCCGCAGAAATAATGAATATGTGCCTTTGCAGAAAGCTGAGTATTTCTGCGGATTACGGAATGTACGGAAAAATTGCCTATGTTCTCCCCGAATTTGATACTATAACTTTAAATTCCGATTTCGGCAGTGATGTTACTTTGGAAATACTTGTTCTTTCGGAAAAATCAGATGCACTAAAAAAGAAAATTACGGAAATAACAAACGGAAGCGCAGTTATTACGGACTGCGGAGAACTATATGAGGATTTTTCATCGGTAATAAAATAAGAGATATTTTTTAGTATTTTAAATTAAATTTTAGGGGGATTTTATGACTGTAAGGGAACAGACCGAAAAAACCGAGAATCTGATATTAAGCGAATATGCCTGCAAAAGCACTGACAAGTTTTTTACGGAGCGTGAGGTTTCCGAGGAAAAATGCCCGTACAGAACAGAGTTTCAGCGTGACAGGGACAGAATACTCCATTGTAAATCTTTCCGCAGATTAAAAAGAAAAACACAGGTTTTTCTCTCTCCCGTAGGCGACCATTACCGCACAAGGCTTACCCATACCCTTGAAGTCGCACAGATTGCAAGAACTATTGCAAGGGCTTTGCGTCTTAATGAGGATTTGGCGGAGGCTGTTGCGCTTGGTCATGATTTGGGTCATTCTCCGTTCGGTCACTGCGGAGAAGCTGTACTAAATGAGATATGCCCCTACGGTTTCAAACACTATCTTCAAAGCGTGAGAGTTGTTGAGGAACTCGAAAACAGGGGAGAGGGTCTTAATCTCACCCGTGCCGTAAGGGACGGAATAAAATGTCATACAAATATGACTGCCGCAACCCGTGAGGGCTGTGTTGTGCGCCTTGCCGATACGATAGCCTACATAAACCACGATATTGAGGATTCCATAACGGCAGGTGTGCTTGACGAGAACGAAATTCCCGAAGATTTGACGGATATTCTCGGAGATACAAAAAGCAAAAGAATAACAACGCTTGTTTCTTCCGTAGTTGAACACGGAGCGGAAAGTATAGATTTTCAGCCCGATATAAGAAAGGCACATGACGATTTGAAAAATTTCATGTTTGAAAAAGTCTATACAAATCCCCACGCAAAACATGAAGAACACAAGGCGGAACTGCTTATCCGCAGGCTTTATGCGTACTTTACGGAAAATACAAAAAAGCTCCCCGAAGAATACAGGGAAATCGCAGAAAAAACAGATATTCACCGTGCTGTCTGCGATTATATTTCGGGAATGAGTGACGGATATGCCGTAGATTTGTATACGGAGCTTTTTGTCCCGAAATTCTGGAAATGAGGCGGATATGGCAGTAAATGACGATTTTATCCACGCCCTGAAAACAGCGAATCCCATTGATGAAGTCATGGCTTCATATGTGAATCTGAAACGTCAGGGCAGGAACAAGGTCTGCAATTGTCCTTTTCATTCGGAAAAAACTCCCTCCTGCACGGTTTTCCCGAACGAGCAGAATTTCTATTGTTTCGGCTGTCAGGCGGGCGGAGATGTCATAAGTTTCATAATGAAAATCGAAAATCTTGATTTCGGCGAAGCGTTGAAATTCCTTGCAAACCGTGCGGGCATGGAAATGCCCGAATATGAAGGCGCAGACAGGAAAAATTCCGAACTCAGGACAAAAATATATGAAATGAACAGGCTTTCCGCAAATTTTTTCTATCTCTGCCTTTTAAAAGGAAAAAACAAATCGGGCTTGAATTATTTCCGTCAGCGTCAGATTTCTCCGCAGACGGTGAAAAAATACGGTCTGGGCTTTTCTCCCGCTTCGTGGGATATGCTTGCGAATTACCTGCGTTCAAAAGGGTATAATGAAAATGAGATAGCAGATGCATGGCTGGGAAGTTTCGGAAGAAACGGCGGATTTTACGATATTTTCCGCAACAGGGTCATGTTTCCGATTGTCGATTTAAGGGGAAATGTAATAGGTTTCGGAGGCAGGGTTCTTGACGACTCAAAGCCGAAATATCTGAACACTTCCGAAACACCCGTATTTGACAAGGGAAATAACCTGTTTTCGCTTAATTTCGCCAAAAACTCCCCGTCAAAAAAACTCATACTCTGCGAGGGCTATATGGACGTAATAGCCCTGAATCAGGCAGGTTTTGAAAATGCCGTTGCAACTCTCGGAACTGCCATAACCCCCGGACAGGCTAGGCTTATGAGCCACTATGCAGATGAAATTGTTGTCGCCTATGACAGCGACAGCGCAGGACAAAATGCTGCCAAAAAAGCCATAAGACACTTGTCGGACGTTGGTGTCAAAACAAAAATTCTCCGCATGGAGGGCGCAAAAGACCCGGATGAATATATAAAAAAATTCGGAAGGGAAAATTTCCGCAGGCTTGTTGACGGTTCGTCCGATGCAGTCAAATATATGCTGAAACAGTGCGAAAATGACATTGATTTCACGACAGAAACAGGAAAGACGGAATATATCAGGAAAGCCTGCGATGTCCTTGTGGAAATACCTTCCAAAATAGAAAGACGGATTTATATTTCCACGGTTTCCGAAAAAAGCGGTCTGCCGCCTGATATTATCAGCGAACATATAGACGGTATGCTGAAAAAGAAAAACCGAAACGACAGCAATAACGAATGGCGTTCAATAAAGACAGAAACAACCGTCCGCAGGGATAATATAAATCCCGATGCGGTAAAAAATAAAAAAGAAGCAAAAGCCGAGGAAGCTGTAATATATTATCTTCTCAAACATACCGAAGATGCAGACAAAATATCCGCAGAAATTCCGCCCGAATATTTCGTCACATCTTTCAATAAAAGAGCATATTCCGCTATCCTCGAAATAATAAAAAATACCGATAATTTTTCGCTTTCCCTTATGCATGACAGTTTCAGTGCCGATGAAATCGGAAGAATAACAGGAATAACAGTGAACGATATGAATAAGGGAATAGACGGAAAATATATTCGGGATTGTGCGGAAATTCTCAGGAAATACCACAGTACCCATACGCAGGACGGCGATATTTCCGATGAGGAACTTCGCAGTCTCTTCAAATCAAAAAAGTAGGCTGAAAGAGTAAAAAAGGAGGAATTCATTATGGATTCAAAAAAGAACACAATAGACGCTCTCCTCGAACAAGGCAAGGCAAACGGAAAACTTACAACAAAAGAGATAACCGATGCTCTTGAAGAACTCGATTTTGACGTTGACCAGCTTAACAGTTTCTATGACAGTTGTGACAGTTTCAACATAGAAATAGTCGATGACGGAAGTGCGGACGCAGACCTTAAACTCAGTCTTGACCCAAATCTTACGGACGACCTTGAAATGGCTCTTTCAACCGAGGGTATCGCCATTGATGACCCCGTAAAAATATACCTCAAAGAAATAGGCAGAGTTCCGCTTCTCTCAACAGATGAGGAAATACTCCTTGCACAGAAAATGGCTGACGGCGACAGATACGCAAAGAAAAGACTCTCAGAGGCAAACCTCAGACTTGTCGTAAGTATCGCAAAAAAATATGTCGGCAGAGGTATGCAGTTCCTTGACCTCATTCAGGAGGGAAATCTCGGTCTTATAAAAGCTGTTGAAAAATTTGACTACACAAAGGGATTCAAGTTCTCAACATATGCCACATGGTGGATACGTCAGGCTATAACAAGGGCTATCGCAGACCAGGCAAGAACAATAAGAATACCCGTCCACATGGTTGAGAGTATCACAAAGGTAAAGAAAGTTTCAAGCCAGCTCCTACACGAAAACGGTCATGACCCCAGCCCCGAAGAAGTTGCGGAAAAACTCAATATGCCCATTGACAAAGTGCGTGAAATACTGAGAGTTGCACAGGACCCCGTATCGCTTGAAACTCCCATAGGCGAGGAGGAAGACAGCCACCTCGGAGACTTTATTCCCGATGATGATGCCCCCGCACCTGCTGAGGCTGCATCGCATACTCTCCTCAAAGAACAGCTTAACGAAGTGCTTGCAACTCTTACAGAGCGTGAAGCAAAGGTTCTTAAACTGCGTTTCGGACTTGTTGACGGAAAATCCCGCACACTTGAAGAAGTCGGACAGCAGTTTGACGTTACAAGAGAGCGAATAAGACAGATAGAGGCAAAGGCACTCAGAAAACTCCGCCACCCCAGCAGAAGCAAAAAAGTCAAGGATTTTCTTGACTGAGTTAAAAAATCTAATTCGGAATTAAAAATTCGGATTAGTAACTACATAAAATGCCGTACAGTCATCTGTACGGCATTTTTCAGGCTTTTTTGACATTTCTTGAAAATTCGGGGGGTTTTATATCGGTAAGATTTTCCCTGATATTCTTTTTAAGGCTGTTTGCTTTCATAAGTTTTTTCTTTTCGTACATACGGCTGTCGGCGAGGGATTCCGCCGCTTCGGGATTTTTCATGGAGCAGTCGTATTCAGCCGTTCCGAAAGCTATTTCAAGCGGAACTTTGGGATTCTCGGAATTATTGTATTCCTCCTGAAATTTCATAAATTTTTTAATTCCTGCCTCATAATTTGCCTTGGCTTTTCTTCCTTCGAGGATTACGAAAAATTCATCTCCGCCGATTCTGAAACATTCCCCTGCATCTCCGAAACTTTTTCTTATTACGGTTGCGGCGGCTTTTATGTGTTTGTCGCCCTCAGCGTGACCGTAAGTATCGTTTACTTTTTTAAGTCTGTTTACGTCAAAGTGAACGAACACGCAGAAACCGCTGTCACGTTTCAGGAGTTTCTGTTCATAGTCGTTGAAAGCGTTTCTGTTTTTTATACCCGTGAGGGAATCTTCCATAGCGAGTTTGTGAAGCAAATCCGCCTCACTGCTTTTCATCTGGAAACTTACCATTTTTCTGACTTCATAGACTATAAGTGCGGTGACAAAGACGGGCATTGAAAGTCTTGTGATTTTTGCCGTGTCCGTGTCGTGCATTGTGTAATATCTTATCATATCGACTATACCCGAAAAGACTATCAGAGACATTGAAACAATGAGATATCCGAGATTTTTTGTGTTGATATCTTCTCTTTTTCTGACAAGAAAAAACATGAATATTATACAGGCAATGCACATTAAAATTATTATATGCGAAAATTTAAGCATTTCCGTATAGTCAAACATATCCGCACCCGAAAGCGTAAGCTGTGCAAAGAGATTTACTGTTGCGGCAAATATGCAGAATATAAAAATCTTGTTGCTGAAATTCTTTGTGACCGATGCTGCAAAGGTTATTACGGGGACGGGCATAATCGCAAGCGAAATATATTCAATTGAACGCATTACCAGAGAATTTCCCGAAAAGACAAACATAAGACTGAACTGCGGACTTGTCCATGCCCCTATAAGCATTGTAAAAGTTCCGAGGCATACAGTTTCTGTCATGTTGCCGTGGAAAGTCTGTTCAACAATTCCGTATGCAAAAACTATCATGCCTATAATGAAAGTAGTAAGGCATATGAAAAATTTTCCCTTGTCGCTGCGTGCCAGATTTGCAAGATAAGTTCCCGAATCCTGCAAAGCCATATTAAAAAATCCGACAGAAGCTTTCGTGTCAAGGTTATTAAATTCTATTCTGATTGTTTTTATTCCGTCAAAGTGCGGAACAGGCACTGTATGTATATATTCCCCGTAAAGACCACGTTTTCTGTTATTGCCTTTCGGGTTGAAATCGTAGATATTCTCATCATCGAGAAATACCGTAAAGTTTGCGTTTCTGCAAACAAAACAGATATCCCGCCCGCTGATGTCATCATAGGAAATGGATTTTTGGATATATTTTTTATCTGTTTCGATTGATTCCGTATTGACCGAATCGCCCGTATCGTAAACCCAGCCGTCACTGTATTCAATTGTATCCGTGTAGGGACTTCCCTTGTATTCCATAGGAGTTATGAATGACATAATCATAAGCACTATGATAATTATGCCCATAAGTGAGTTTATTGCTCCGTATATAATTTTCAAATGTATTCCCCCTTTGCTTATCAGTTTCAGGGTACTGTAAACTGTCTGATATAATTATAACATAAAAAATCGCAAATGTAAATATTATTTTATTATATTTCATGAATATTTTTTTCAATATTGAATATATCTGCTTAAACAGTCCAATAATAATATCAAATAAACATATCAGGAGGAAAATTATGTTAAAAGGTGTAAACAAAACCATAATCGAGGTAAACAGCACAGACAGCATATATTTTGAAAAGGCGGTTTTCTATCTCAGACCCGAAGTGCGTTCCCTGCCTGCGGAATTTATCAGGCGTGAGGCTGAAAAGTACATTTCAGAGCCTGATTTCGGCAGAAAAAGAATATCCTCAAAAGCCGTTAAAATGGTTGCAGTTCTTTCTGTTGTGGCAGTTGTCTGTTTTGCGGGAGCGTTTTTCTTGTGAGAATAAAAAAATAAACTTGAAAAAATTATCGGGATATGTTATAATTAATGCGTAATTCATAATTAATAATTTGAAGGGGGTGGGGGATTTTTCCCCCGTTATGAATATGGATTATCGCAGAAATCGGGAAAATCTCCCTGTAAGACTTATATGCACGCCAAGTCCTGCGGCAAAAAATACGTTTTTCTATATTCAGGAAACAGGCTGTCTCAAAGCAGATGATACGTATATGACACACAGAAATCATCTTGATTCTTTTCTTATTGCAGCAGTAGTTGACGGCAGCGGAGAACTTACATTTGAAAATGAAAGCTTTAAAATTTCAAAAGGGGATTGTTTTTTCATAGACTGTCTGACAGAACACAATTACAGAAGTTCCTCCGAAGAACCGTGGGAACTTTTGTGGATACATTTCAACGGCGCAACTTCACGGCAGTATTACGAATATTTTCTCTCACAGTCGAAAAATGTTTTCAGACCCGTATTTTTTGACAGGATAGCATCATCAATAAGCGAGATAATAAATATCAACAAAGTAGTGACAAGCAATACCGAACCTCTTACATCTCAGCTTATAGTTGATATTTTAACTCTTGCGGTGACGGAAAACAATTCACATTATGATACCGCTTTAAAGCAGAAACTTGCACTTGTGAACAAGTACATAGAAGAACATTTCAACGAAGAATTATCCCTTGAAAAATTATCGTCTGAATTTTATATAAGCAAGTATTATCTGACAAGGGAATACAAAAAAGTTTACGGAAAAACTATTTTCCAGCATATAATCAATGCAAGAATAAATTACGGAAAACAGCTCCTGAGATTTTCGGATAAGTCTGTTGAGGAAATAGCCCATTTATGCGGATTCAACGACCAGAGCTATTTTGCAAGGCAGTTCAAAAAGGCTGAAAATCTTACCTGTTTTTCGTACAGAAAAATGTGGAGGGAATAATTTGAATATTATATTTTTTGACATTGACGGAACACTCATAACGGAAGACGACTATATGATTATACCCGAAAGCACCGTCAAAGCCTTGAAAATGACAAGGGAAAAGGGGAATATCACTTTTATAAACACGGGGCGCACAAAATTCAATGTCAGCAAAAAAATTCGTTCTCTCGGCTTTGACGGAATAATCTGCGGCTGCGGTACTTACATAGAGTATAAAGGTGAAGTTCTTGAATATGCCTCGCTCAGTCAGGATTTATGCCGAAAAATTGTCGATATTATGAGAAAATGCCGTGTTGTTCCCGTATACGAACACAAGGACGGATATTTCTTTGACGAAAAAGCCGAAACAAGTCAGGATTTGGAGCATTTCAAAGAGTTTTTCGTTGAGGACGGAATAAGAACCGACAGACAGGCTGAAGACCCCGATTTTATATTTGATAAATTTGTCATATGGGAAACAGAAAATTCGGATATGAACCTTTTCCGAAAAGAAACAGAAAAATATTTTCGTATAATCGACAGGGGAAACGGTTTCTTTGAAAATGTCCCTATCGGATATTCAAAAGCAACAGCAATTGACAAAATATTGAAAATTTTAAATATTCCGAAAGAAAACGCCTACGCAATAGGTGACAGCACAAATGATTTGCCCATGCTTAAAGCCGTACCAAACAGCATAGCTATGGGCGGTGCAGAAAAATTATATCCCTATGTTTCGTACATAACAGACCCTATTCTTGATGACGGGCTTTATAATGCCCTTGAACATTTTAAGTTAATATAAATTATGCTGTCCGTAAAAAAATTACGGACAGCTTTTTTGTTTCGACAAATTTTTTGTTTTCCTTGTGATATAATCAAGTTAATGAATAACAAAGGGGGCTTGGGGGGAACAGCCGCCCCCTGACACAAATGAGCGAAAAAATCTTTGAGTGAATGTGTCAGGCATCAATGGGCGGCTCTCCCCATTTCAGATGAAAATTGATATAAAATATGAAAATGATAAAGCTGTTGCGTATCTGTTCGGTGAAATTGACCACCACAGCGCAAAAGAAATACGTTCACAGCTTGACAGCTATATAATAACCGCACAGCCCGAAATTTTCGCAATTGACATGGGCGGCATAAGCTTTATGGACAGTTCCGGAATAGGGCTTATACTCGGCAGGAGCAGGCTTTTGCAGGAGTGCGGCGGCAAACTTGAAATTCTGAATCCGCAGCCCTATATAAAGAGAGTTCTAAGGCTTGCGGGAATAGATGTTAAATTGGGAATGTGTAATTCGTAATTAATATAAAAAAAGGGGGGTTGGGGGAACAGCCGCCCCCTTGACACAAATGAGCGAAAAAATCTTTGATTTTTGAGTGAATGTGTCAAGCACCAAAGGGCGGCTTCCCCCATTTAGATAATAATTTTATGAAAATACTTAATGAAATAAAAGTTACAATGCCGTCACTTTCGGTAAACGAAAGTACGGCAAGGGCAGTCGTATCTTCTTTTGTGATTCAGGCTGACCCGACAGTTGAGGAATTATCCGACATAAGGACGGCAGTTTCAGAGGCGGTGACAAATGCAATAGTTCACGGATACCGCAATAAATCGGGGAATATAGAGATAACCGCAAGACTTCTCCCCGAAAGGACGATATATATTAAAATCCGTGACACGGGGTGCGGAATCGAGGATATAGAAAAAGCTATGCAGCCTTTGTTTACTACTGCCCCCGAAGAAGAACGCTCAGGACTTGGATTTTCCGTCATGCAGTCGTTTATGGACAGACTTGATGTCAAAAGCACCGTAGGCAGGGGAACAAGTGTTATCATGAGAAAAAAACTCCATGAATAATAATAATAATAATATAAATAAAATCAATGCCGAGGAAAATATAGGGCTTGTTCATCTTTGTGCCAATAAATTCCGCAACAGGGGCATTGAATATGAAGAATTATATTCCGCAGGCTGTATAGGACTGCTTAAAGCCGTTAAATCTTTTGATACCGAAAGAGGAGTAAAATTTTCAACTTATGCCGTCCCCGTGATTCTCGGAGAAATAAAAAGGCTTTTCCGTGACGGAGGAACTGTAAAAGTCAGCAGAAGTTTAAAAGAGCTGTCTTTGAAGATACAGAAAATATCCGAGGAGTTCAGGACAAAAAACGGCAGAGAACCGACAATAAGCGAATTGTCGCAGATTTCAGGGGAAAGCGAATATGATATAACAGAATCCCTTTGTGCCTGTCAGCCTGTTGTTTCGCTGACTTCTTCCGATGATGACGAAAGTCAGACGGATATTCCGACAGAATCCCCCGATGAAAATATAGTTGATTTGCTTGCATTGAGGCAGGTTGTGTCGGGACTTGAAAAAAATGAAAAAATGCTCATTGAACTGAGATATTTCAGGAATCTCACGCAGGCAAAAACCGCAGAAATTTTAAATATGTCGCAGGTTCAGGTTTCAAGGAAAGAAAAAAAGCTCCTCGCAAAAATGCGGAAGGAACTTCTTGAATAATTAAAATATAAGATAAGTTATTACGGAATTTGACATTAAAAAACCTTTTGGTGTCAGGGATATTGTATTTCCGTCATATTCCGCATAGCCTGCTTTTAAAAGTGCAGGAATTTTCTTTTCGATTATAATTTTCCTGTCGGGAAATTTTCTCAAATCAAGACCTTCTTTAAGGCGCAGTCTCAGCATTGAATATTCCTCAAAACCGCAGGGGTTTTCATCGGTGATTTCAACGGGCTGAATATTATTTTCAATAAATTTATCTATATCATTCGGCACGCAGAATCTTTTATTTTTGTAACATGAATGTGCAGATGCGCCTATGCCTATATAGTCAAGGCATTTCCAGTAACGTGTATTATGACGGCTTTCAAAGCCTTTTTTCGCAAAATTTGAGATTTCATACTGATAAAATCCGTGCTTTTCGAGGAGTTCGACAGTTTTAAGATAAAGCTGTGCGGTTGTTTCCTCATTCGGAAGAATATCGGATATATTGTTGTCATAAAACGGCGTGTTTTCCTCTACTTTGAGAATATATGACGATATATGCTTTATTGGCAGACTGCATAATTTTTCTATGGAATATTCAAGGCTTTTAAAATCCTGTTTCGGGATTGCCGTCATCAAATCGCAGGAGATATTTTCACATCCCGCATTAAAGGCGGAATATACAGCTTGTTCTGCTTTTTCGGCATTGTGCAGGCGACCGAGAAATTCAAGTTCCCCGTCAACCATTGACTGAACGCCTATGGAAAGCCTGTTCACGCCTGCGCTTTTGATATCGCCGATATTTTTCATCATAACGGGATTTGCTTCGAGGGTTATTTCTGCGTTTTCCGAGAGAACGAAATTATTTCTTATATCATTTAATATATCTGAAATCTGCTCGGCACTCAAAAGCGAGGGTGTACCGCCACCGAAATAGACTGTATCTGTTATTTTTGATTTGTCCGAATAATATTTAATATTTCTTCTGACGGCATTGACGTAAAGCCTGATTTTTTCCTTTGAATACCCTACGGAATAAAAATTGCAGTAACCGCATTTTTTTCCGCAAAAGGGAATATGAATATATATTCCGAGTGTATCCATTAATATTCGCTTCTTATGGCAGGTTCAAGGCGGAAGAAAAACGCATTGACCAGTTTCGGAATTATCATATATGAAATAACAAGACCGAAATTTATATACCACTCATATTTGTCAATCCAGTCATAAGCCGTGCCTGCGGTTTTCGGTGCATTGAGATATATTATAACTATAAGCGCAAAAATCACAACGCTGTACACGGCATTGAAAACAGTTGCGCCTTTGCCGTTTACACATCTTCTTCCGCACTCCATGCAGACCTTGCCTCTTGAATTAAGCTGACCTGCAAAGGCTTTTTTTATCGGGTTGAAAGTTTTTTTTCCGCAGTGCGGACAATTATATATACTCATATTACATTCCTCTTATTTAAAATCGTCAGATTTGCGCTTTTAAATCTTGCGCTTTCATTCACTCCGCTGCGCTCCG
>JAFYFU010000095.1 GCA_017543595.1 Ruminococcus sp.
ACGAAATGACAAGCCCCGAAAGGCAAAATCTGACGATTTTAAATAAGAGGAAATTTGCACCATTGACACAATGAACGAAAAAATCTTTGATTTTTGAGTGAATGTGTCAAGCCTTAAAAGGTGCAAATTGACGATTTTAAATAGGAGTGTGATGTTATGCCGTTACCGATAGTTGCAGTCGTGGGCAGACCGAATGTCGGAAAGTCCACGCTTTTTAACAAATTAATCGGACAAAGGCTTTCAATTGTTGAGGATACCCCGGGAGTTACCCGTGACAGAATTTATTCAAAATGCGAGTGGAGAAACAAGGAATTTATGGTTGTCGATACAGGCGGTATCGAACCCGACAGCACCGATGTGATTCTTTCGCAGATGAGAAGACAGTCCGAAATTGCAATTGAAAAAGCCGATGTAATAGTTTTTGTAACGGATATAAAATGCGGAGTTACCGCAGATGACTATGCCGTTGCACAAATGCTCTTAAAGAGCGGAAAACCGATAGTTCTTGCAGTAAACAAAGTTGATTCCCTCGGTGAACCGCCTATGGAGCTGTATGAATTTTATAATCTTGGACTTGGCGAACCCTACCCGATATCTTCCGTTCACGGTCACGGAACAGGCGATATGCTTGATGCGGTTTATGATATGCTTCCTGACGGAGATGAACAGGAATACGGCGATGATTATATAAAGGTTGCCGTTATCGGAAAACCCAATGCGGGAAAATCCTCCCTGATAAATAAAATTTCGGGCGAGGACAGGGCGATAGTTTCGGATATTGCGGGAACTACCCGTGATTCAACGGATACGGTCATTGAAAACGAATACGGAAAATTTGTTTTCATAGATACCGCAGGAATACGCAAGAAATCAAAAATTACCGAAAAAATAGAGCATTACAGCGTACTCAGGGCATATATGGCGGTTGACCGTGCGGACGTATGCGTTATTATGCTTGATGCGGTTGAGGGCTTTACGGAGCAGGATTCAAAAGTTGCGGGATATGCCCACGAACAGGGAAAAGCCTGCGTTGTTGCCGTGAATAAATGGGATTTGGTTGAAAAAGATGACAAGACCATGCAGGAATTTCGCACAAAGCTTGAAAATGATTTCAGCTTTATGTCATATGTGCCTTTTGTCTTTATATCAGCCAAAACAGGACAGCGTATAAATAAATTATATGAGCTTATAAAATATACCTTTGACCAGAACAGCATGAGAATTTCAACGGGAATGTTGAACGATGTTCTTGCATATGCTGTTACAAGGGTACAGCCTCCCTCGGACAAGGGCAGGAGACTCAAAATTTATTACATGACACAGCCCTCCACAAAACCGCCCACATTCGTTACATTTGTAAACAGAGCAGACCTCTTTCATTTTTCATACAGGAGATATATTGAAAATCAGATACGCTCGACTTTCGGTCTTGAAGGAACTCCCGTGCGTTTCATTGTCCGTGAAAGAGGAGGAAGCGATAAATAATGAGAATTTTTTCAGCGGTTATGATTGCCGCCGCACTGGGATATCTTTTAGGAAGCATAAATTCCGCAATTATAGTAGTAAGGCTTATGAAGGGCGAGGATATACGCACTATGGGCAGTAAGAACGCAGGGCTTACAAATACTCTGCGCTGCTGCGGAAAACAATGTGCATTGTTTACGCTTATAGGCGATTTGCTGAAAGGCGTGGTTGCAGTTGTGCTTTCAAGGCTTATAACGGGAATGATTGGAGCAGGGCTTTCTCCCGATAATGATACGCATTATATAGGATATATAGCAGGACTTTTCGCAATAATAGGACACGTTTTCCCCGTATATTTCGGATTCAAGGGCGGAAAAGGCGTTCTTGTCGGAGTATCGACATTTATAGCGGTAGATGCAAGGGTGTTCCTTGTACTGCTCGGAATATTTGCAATAGTGCTGACGATATCGAAATATGTGTCGCTTGCATCTGTGATATCATCGGCGATGTGTCCGCCCGTTACTTTTTTAATGGCGAAATTTGCGGGAGGACTTCCGACAGAAAGATGTCTGCTTTATTTTCTGCTTTCCGTGCCTATGATATCAATAGTAATATTCATGCACAGAAGCAATATTGAAAGACTTAAAAACGGAACGGAAAATAAATTTTCTTTTGGTTCAAAAAAGAAATAAAAATAATTATTATGCATAATTATGCATGAACAGGGGGTTAATATGGCAAATATAGTTATTCTTGGTTCTGGCGGTTTCGGTCTGAGCATAGCTGTAATGGCGAAACAGTGCTGTAATCACAATGTTACGGTATGGTCAAAGTTTCAGTCGGAAATAGACGATATAAGGGCGCACGGGGAACACGTTCAGAAACTCCCCGGAGTTCCGATATCGGAGAATATAGCCCTTACAAGTGACATATCATGTATAAAGGGCTGTGATATGCTGATATTCGGTATTCCGTCATCTTTTGTGCGTGACGTTGCAAAGCTTGCCGCACCTTATGTTGATGAAAACATGGTTGTTTTAAACCTCGGAAAAGGTCTTGAAGCAGGCAGTCTCAAAAGACTCAGTGTGGTTATAGGCGAAGAAGTGAAAACGGATAAGCTTGTTGTTCTTTCAGGACCTTCCCACGCAGAAGAAGTCGCAAGATGTATTCCGACAACTCTTGTTGCGGCATCGGAAAATACAAAGGCGGCTGAATATGTTCAGCAGACTCTCGGCAGTAAATTCCTGAGAATATATCTCAGAAATGATGTTATCGGCTGTGAACTCGGCGGAGCATTGAAAAATATTATCGCTCTTTGTGCAGGCATATGTGACGGCATGGGCTATGGTGACAATACAAAGGCTGCGCTTATGACAAGGGGTATCCATGAAATTTCAAGGCTCGGAAAAGCTGCGGGCGCAGATGTAAATACTTTCGGCGGACTTACGGGAATAGGCGATTTAATCGTAACCTGCACAAGTATGCACAGCAGAAACAGGCGTGCGGGTATTCTCATAGGTCAGGGAAAATCCCCCGAAGAAGCCGTTAAGCTTGTCGGTACGGTTGAGGGTTATTATTGCTGTAAATCGGCATATGAGCTTGCAAGAAAATTAAATGTCGAAATGCCGATAACGGAACAGCTTTATGATGTGCTTTTCAACGGCGGAAACGTCAAGGAATCCTTGCAGAAACTTATGCTCAGACCTATGATATACGAAGAATTTTAAGAGGTGATATTCATGATAGAATTAAAAGAATACAGGGGTCATATCCGCAATTGGAGAAATCTCTGCGAAGAACTCGGAATTGATAATTCTCTTTCAAGAGATGAAAGGGAAAGGCAGATAATAACAAAAGCCTATGAAAAATGGGGCAGGGATATGGGTGAACATCTTTATGGTATGTTTGCATTTTATCTTGACGACAACGGAAAAATATTCGCTATGCGTGACCATTTCGGAACAAAGCCCTTTTATTACTATGTTACGGCAGACAACAGACTTCTCTGCGGAACTTTCATAAAGGGAATCACGGAGCAGGACGGTTTTGTTAAAGAAGTCAACAAAGATATGCTTCAAATTTACATGACGCTTACTTATGTTGCAGGCGAAGACACTTTCTTTAAGGGCGTAAAGAAACTCATGCCGGGTCACTGGCTTGAATTTGAAAACGGAAAACTTACAATAGAACGTTACTGGAAACCTGAATTTAATCCCGACAATTCAAAGAATGTAAACGAATGGGCTGACGAAATACATAGCACTATACAGAAGATTTTCCCCGAAGTTCTTGAAGAAGGCGAAACAGCAGAATCATTCCTTTCAGGCGGTGTGGATTCTTCATATGTCCTTGCTATGTCAGATGTACAGGTAACAGATTCATGCGGATATGATGACGAACGTTTTGACGAATCGCCCCTTGCAAAGAAAACGGCTGATATTCTCGGCAGGGAAAATAACCGCTGTCTTATAACTCCCGAAGCTTATTTCGATATAGTACCCTATGTTATGTACAATATGGAACAGCCCCTCGGCGATGCCTCAGCGATAGCCTTTGCAATAGCTTGCAGAGAAACCGCAAAGCATACTGAAATATGCTATTCGGGAGAGGGTGCAGACGAATTTTTCGGCGGATACAATATGTACAGAAATGCCGAGAGATACGGCGAAAACTTAAAGACTTTCTATGTCGGCAATACAAACATAATGAAAGAGGACGAAAAGCAGAGGATTCTCAAAAGCTATAATCCCGATGTTCTCCCGATAAACCTTGTAAAATATATTTACGATGAGACAGAGGGTCTTGACCCGTTAAGCAAAATGTCAGATGTTGATATTCAGATTTGGCTTGAAGGCGATATTTACCTCAATGTTGACAAGATGAGTACGGTTGCGGGTCTTGAAATCCGTATGCCCCTCACCGACAGGAGAATTTTTGATATAGCCTCCCGTATGCCGTCCGAATATAAGGTAAATGCCGAAACAAACAAAGTCGCATTCAGAACAGCAGCCGCAAAAGTTCTCCCCGAAGAAATAGCTTTCCGCAAGAAACTCGGCTTTATTGTACCTATCCGCATATGGCTCGCAGATGACCGCTACAACGCAGATGTAAAGGCAAAATTCAACAGCGAATATGCTGCGGAATTTTTCGATATTGAAGAAATAAACGCAATATTCAGCGATTATATCGGCGGAAATTCCGACAACTGGCGCAAGGTCTGGACTATATACACATTCCTTGTATGGTACGAAGAATATTTTATAAAAAGATAAAATTATTTATCCCTGTCGGAAAACGGCAGGGATATTTTTTTATTAATATCATGAAAAACATTGACTTTAAGTTCGTTTTGCTGTATAATTGAATTAATGTATTTTTTGTATTTATTTCGGTTTCTGTATACCGTGAATACAGAACCGCATATTTGCGGATTTCGGAGTTGTTATGAGTATATTTGACCTTTCAAAAACTCCCCCTGAGCTTAGTCACGACTGGCAGGTTTTTCAGCAGTTTGTCGGAAATATAGGAGCGTTTACCTATATCGCCTCGAAAAAATCAGCCTATCTTGACGATGCAGCCTGTCGTATGCTTTCATGCAGGAACAGCAAGCTCAATGAGTTTGAGTTTTTCAACCTTCTTGAAAAAATTTCAAAATCACCTGTTGAGGGAGAAAAACACATATACAGATTTATTGACAATAACAAGACAAGATACATAAAAATGAACATCTACGAGAGCAGTGACGAATGGCTCGGTTTTGTTCAGGATTTTACAAGGCAGTTCTCCGCAGTAAGCGACAGGAGCGGTATGATTGAATATGACCCTGTTACGAAACTCCCCTCATACCCGTCATTCTCGCAGAAAATCAAGAAAATCATAAATGATTCGGGACAGTGCTGTCTTGCCACCCTCTATATAAACGGCATTGAAAAACTCGGTTCGTTTCTTACAGTTGACAGCACAAACAGTTGTATTGCCTCTGTTGCGGAAACTATAAAGTCCTATTCGGGCGATAATGTAATTGTCGGAACAAAATCAAACTACGAAATATTTGTATTTTTCAGGAACTGCGACAAAATGCAGATAAACAACCTTCTCAACAGCATGGACGAAGCTGTTCAAAACTGCGTTCTGACCGATGATTTCGGCGAAATTATAGATATTTCCGACAAGAGCAGATTAAGTCTTTCCATAGGCTGTTCATCTTATCCCGATGAGGCATCTGATTTCAATATGCTTGTAAATTTTTCGGAGTTTGCTCTGTATGAGGCACGTTCCGACCGCAGGCACGTTATAAACTGGTTTTCCGAAGAAAATTATATCCGTGAAAAAGATGCGTATAAAAATGCCCAGATATTTGCAAGAATCGTACAGGAAAATCTTCTCAACTATTATTTGCAGCCCATTGTTGAAACCACAACGGGAAATATAGTTGCATATGAGGCTCTTATGCGTACTGCGGGCGATATCAAGATGACCCCCAAACAGATACTCAACATAGCGGGAAATCAGAACAATCTCTATGCTGTTGAGCGTATGACTTTTTTCAATACGCTGAGGCTTTTAAGCGACAATCAGCATATTTTCAAGGACAGAAAATTATTTGTAAATTCAATGTCGGATTATCTCCTCACAGATGAGGATTTCAATGAATTGTATTTGACTTTCGGGGAACTCCTTGAAAAAGTCGTTATTGAAATCGTTGAGGACAATGACGCTACTCAGCAGGCAATAGAAACTATCAAGAAAAGACTCAGCTTTACACATTCACAGCTTGCTGTTGACGATTACGGCACAGGCTATTCAAATACTTCAAATCTCCTGAAATACCGTCCCGATTATGTCAAGATAGACCGTTCGCTAATAACAGATATACATAACGACCTCAAAAAACAGCAGCTTGTCACACAGATAATAGAATTTTGCCACGATAACCAGATTCAGTCGCTTGCAGAGGGCGTTGAAACGGCACAGGAATTAAAAACCGTCATAAGGCTCGGAGTTGATTTGATTCAGGGGTATTACACCTCAAAGCCGAAGCCGCTTTTCCTTGAAAGCATTTCCAAGGACACAAAGGACGAAATCATAAAGACAAACCTTGAAATCCGTCCCGATGGCGCAAAGAAAATCTATGCCGCAAGAAACGATTCGGAAATTGATATCCTTAAACTTGCCCTTGAAAAATATACAGATATACATATTTATCAGAGCAAACTCACAATAGTCGGCGACCCTGACAAGCCCGTCAAAATGAATATCGCAATTATGGATAATCACAGTTGCGAACTTAACCTTAAAAATGTAAACATAGTCAGCGGAAACAGCAAACCGACTATTTCCGTAGGCGAATACGCAAGGCTTGTCCTTAATGTTTCAAAGAACAATAAAATCTGCTATTCGGGAATATATGTCCCTATGGGCAGTCAGTTTGAACTCGGCGGAAAGGGCAATCTCACAATAGACAGCTACGCCTCCGAGGGAATCGGCATAGGAAACGACTATGACCACGGCTACGGTGATATCACTGTCGATATGCAGGGCGTTCTTGAAATAATCGGCAACAGCACACAGGTTGTCTGCATAGGCGGCGGCTACAATGACGAAGAATCCGAAATAAATCTCCTTGCAGGAAAAATAAATATCTATATGCACTGTCATAACGGTCTTGCAATAGGAAGTTTCAACGGCGATTCAATTATAAATATGTCCGACAAATGTAATCTTGATATGACTGTTTCGGGAATCAAAGCGGCAGGCATAGGAAGCTGTAAGGGAATTGCATCTGTTACAAGTTCCGCAGATATAACAATGTCGTGTACGGGTTCTCAGGTTGTAGGAATCGGTGTTCTCGAAGAAGGTGAGGGCAGTGTTATTGTTAAACAGGGAAGTATAAACATGAAAATGCGCTGTGCAAAACAAACCTGTATCGGCACGAAAAACGGAAGTGTAAACACTAAGATTAAAAATGCCGAAATACTTATCGACTCCGAGGGCGATGAGGTTACGGGAATAGGCGATGCAACGGGAAGCGGAAACGTTTCAATTATAGATTCGTCCGTAAATATCAGTATGCTTGTCGGAAATCCCACGGATATAGGCTCAGGCTCAGGAGATGTAACAATTCAAAATTCAAAAATAAATTCGCTTGTCAACAACAAGAGAATTTTACATAACTGAAATATTCCCCGTCCGAAAAGGCGGGGAATGTAATGATAAAAAGGAAGGTATAATTATGAAACTTGGTATGGTAGGTCTGCCGAATGTCGGCAAAAGCACACTCTTTAACGCTCTCACAAATGCAGGTGCGGAATCAGCGAATTATCCGTTCTGCACCATTGAGAAAAATGTCGGAATAGTTTCCGTTCCCGATGAAAGGCTTGACAAGCTTGCGGAAATGTATCAGCCCGACAAATTCACTCCTGCAACCCTTGAATTTGTTGATATTGCAGGACTTGTAAAAGGTGCGTCAAAGGGCGAAGGTCTCGGAAACAAATTCCTTGCGGATATCCGTGAAGTTGATGCGATAGTACACGTTGTACGCTGTTTTGAGGACACAAATATAATTCACGTTGACGGCAGTATAAATCCTCTCCGTGACATCGAAACAATCAACCTTGAACTGATATTCTCAGATATCGAAATGGTTGACAGACGCATTGACAGGGCTAAAAAAGCCGCAAAGGGCGACAAGAAATATCTCGCAGAAATTGATTTCCTCGAAAGACTTAAAGAACACCTCGAAAACGGAAAATCCGCAAGAGGATTTGATTTCACGGAGGAAGAAAGAGAAATTATAAAATCTACTCCCTTGCTGTCCGCAAAGCCCGTTATCTATGCCGCAAATCTCAGTGAAGACGATTTTGTGAACAATATTGAAACAAATGAAAATTACAAGCAGGTCTGCGCCGTTGCAAAAGAGGAACATTCCGCAGTCCTCCCGATATGCGCCCAGATTGAGGCTGAAATTTCCGATATGGAAGAAGATGAGAAAAAAGAATTTCTTGCTGAACTCGGTCTTGAAGTTTCGGGTCTCAACAGAATCATAAAAGAGGGCTATTCTCTCCTCGGACTGATTTCATATCTCACCGCAGGAAAACCCGAAGTAAGGGCATGGACAATAACCAAAGGCACAAAAGCTCCGCAGGCTGCGGGAAAAATCCATACAGACTTTGAAAAGGGCTTTATCCGTGCGGAAGTTGTTTCGTTCAATGATTTAATGGAATGTGGCACTATGGCTGCCGCAAAGGAAAAGGGTCTTGTCCGTCTTGAAGGCAAGGAGTACGTTATGCAGGACGGAGATATTGTTCTGTTCAGATTCAATGTTTAATTTTCTTTCAGATATATATTTTTTTGTTTTAACTTAACAAAATTTGCTGAAAAATCCTGATTTTCGGCTGTGTTAAGCCGATTTTCAGGATTTAAAATTTTTTTGAAAAATTTTCAAAAAACCCTTGACAAATTAAAAAAGATGTGATATAATATATAAGTCGTCAGGAGAGAGAACAAAAAACTTCAAAGGACGATATAAGCCGTGGGGGTTTAGCTCAGCTGGGAGAGCATCTGCCTTACAAGCAGAGGGTCACAGGTTCGAGCCCTGTAGTCCCCACCAAT
>JAFYFU010000096.1 GCA_017543595.1 Ruminococcus sp.
TAGCTTGTACCGGGGTCAACATAGCTTGTACCGGGGTCAACGTAGCTTGTACCGGGGTCTACATAGCTTGTGCCGGGGTCTACATAGCTTGTACCGGGGTCAACATAGCTTGTACCGGGGTCAACATAGCTTGTACCGGGGTCAACATAGCTTGTTCCCGGGTCAACGTAGCTTGTACCGGGGTCTACATAGCTTGTACTTGGATTTGAATAATTATTATTGTAATCCGTGTAATTATTGTTGTAGTTGTTATTGTCAACGTAATTATTGTTATAGCTGTTGTCAACATAATTATTATTGTAGTTGGTATTGTAATTGTTGTTGTCAACATAATTGTTGTTTGCTTCAAACTGGATTGATTCCGTAGTGGTATCGGGATTTGTTATGGTTGGTATACGGGAATTTTGAAGAAACCCCGAACCTGTCGTTACAACTATATGATATTCGGATTTTGCTGCGGCAGTAGTTGTTACGGCTCTGGCGATACTTGAAACTGCGACAGTAGATGCAGGCTGAGATTCTTCTTCAACAGCGGTTGTTGTGGTTACCGATTCTGTAACTGCTGCGGGCGGGGGATTGACGGGATTACCGCCGTTTCGAGCGACTGTCTCTCTGCCGAGACTTGAAATTATTTTTTCATTGGGCGTTATCGGGAACATTATGAAGAAAAGAAGCACCACAAAGGTTATCATCACAAAAGTAAAGCATGAAACCATAGTAATTTTTGTGGATTGTTTCAGTTCTCCGAAAAATTTAGAAATTTTAGCCATAAATTACACACTCCAAAAAATATTCATAATATATTTTATCGTATATTCTTATTTGTGTCAAGGGGGCAAAAAGAGAAATTTCAATGAAAAATCCGTGAATATTGTGCAGTATTACGGATTATTCCCCGTCATCGTCCTTTATTGTCAGGTCTGAGGAAGTTTCGCCTGCGAGGGAAACGTCACTCATAAAGTCATTTTTATTGTTTGTGCGTGCGGAAATTCTTTCTCCCGAAGAAACAATGCTTTCCATTGAATCGCAGGCGGTTTTTCTGCGTTCTTCGGAGGCAGCTTTAAAATCGTCCTTTATATTTCTGCTGATTTCGTCAAATTTTCTTTCGTCTTTAACTTCGTCAAAATAGGGGAATCCGAATTGTTTTTCAAGGAAATGATAGCAGTTGTTTGCAAAGATTGTCTTTAATGAGCAGTCAATATTAAAGCATATAAAAACAGCATTAAAGCCCGACCACACACAGCCGTTTTCTGAAATTGCAATCATTGTGACATAATTCAGGACAAGTATAGTTATTGAAAAGATTATATATTTGTTTTCTTTTTTGTATACGCTGAGATATGCGGGTATAAATGCAGCGATTTTGAAAAATGTTCCGTTCAGGATTATATCGAATCCCTGCCAGCCCGTAGTTATCATACTTACGATTCCGTATATCAGTGAAACGGCTGCAATTACACCATAAGAGGCAATATAGGCAAATCCGCATTGGTTGTACACTTTTTCACATTTTTCAAGCTGTTGTTTGAAATTGCTTGATTCATGTCTGTAATTCAGAATATTATTTTTCAAACAATCACCTCTTAAAATGGGGGAAGCCGCCCTTTGAGGCTTGTGCTTTCGTTCACTCCGCAAAGCTCCGTTCACTTTCAGCACAAGGGCGGCTAATCCCCCAAGCCCCCCTGTTATTCGTTTCAAGGGTGCAAGTCTCCTCTTATTTAAAATCGTAAAATTTATTCATTTGAGGAAACATTTTTTAATTTCAGCATATAATGATATCAAAAGGGGCATTAATCAGATATCGACTATATTTGTGAGTATACCCGACGGCAGAATGTCGATTCTTCCGAATGACGGCGGAAATTTATCGTGTGGGCATGAACAGCTTCCGGGGTTCATTATGTAGAAACCGTCCTCATAATTATTGTATCTTATGTGGGTATGTCCGTAGAGTATGATGTCACAGCCTTCTTTTTCTGCGGCACGCTTGATTATGTCGAGGTCATTTCTTACGGCATAGCGGTGTCCGTGAGTTGCAAAAATCTTATGACCCAAAAGGGGCAGTACAAATTTATCGGGTGCAAGGCTTGTGGTATCGCAGTTGCCTGCAACACGGATAATTTTCTGTTCAAATTCCAAGTGCCTGAGAATGAAGCTGTTCAAATCTTTTTCTCCGTCACCGAGATGAATTATCCAGTCGGCGGACGGGTCACGCATGATAGCTTTTTCGACAGCCTTGAAATTTCCGTGGGAATCTGAAATTACGGTTATGTGCATAAAAACTCCTTTCTTAGAGAGGGAAAGATAATAATTTTTCTGTCTGACTTATTATATCACAGATAAATGAAAAAATCAATAATTTATATGGATATTTTTTAACGGAGGTACTTATGAATAAAAATAACATTGATTCTGCAAAACTCAGCGGACTGCTTAAAGCCGTAAGCGGAAAAATAGGTGTTCCGCCTGAAAAATTGCAGAAAGAACTTGAATCGGGAAAGTTTGACAGTGCAATTGCAGGCATGAATAAAAATGATGCGGAAAAATTCCGTCAGGCGGTGAACAATCCGAAATTAATAGAAAAAATGATGAGTACACCGCAGGCGAAAGCACTCTATAAAAAACTTACAGGTGAATAATATTGGACGATAACACAATAGATAAACTCTCCTCGATTCTTTCGGACGAGGAGAGCCTGAAACAAATTGCGGAACTCGCACAGATGGTAATGTCAGAGGGCAACACGGACGAAAATACTCCCGATATTTCATCGGTAATGAAACTCAGTGCAATTGCAGGGGCTTTTTCGCAGAAAGACAAAAACACGGAACTTTTGCTTGCACTGAAACCTCATCTCAGCGATGAGAGACAGAAAAGGGTTGACAATGCCATAAAAATACTGAAACTCACAGCCGTATGGAATGTTGCAAAGGAAAGCGGATTGATTGACGAATTTTTCTGAATTTCTTTGCAGGGGATTCCCCTGCATAATGTTTTGCTTTGAGGGGGGATATTATGGACAGGCAGCAAAATGACGAAAACGTAAAAAATACATATTCAAGATATTCCCATTCGGAAGAGACCGACAGGGCAGATTTTCCGCCTGCCCCTCAGCAGGAAAAATCAAATGAAACAAAAGGACTTGTTGAATCTCTGGAAAAAATTTTCGGAAACGGCAAAGACCCCGATAAATTCCTTATTATCGCCCTTATGTTTCTTCTTTACAAGGAGGGCGCAGATATAAAGCTTATAATCGCACTCGGCTACATATTTCTGTGACGGAGGAAAACTATGGAAACTGAAACATTGTTTTATCTGATATGTGTCGTTGCCGTCCTGATAATGCTTGAATATTTCAGACGGCGCAAAAGAAAAATAATATCGTTTACATTCGGTGCAGTCACGGGATTTATTGCACTTGTTCTTGTGAACAAATACGGCTTTGTAATAGGTGCGGATATTCCGCTGAATACTTTCAATATATGCGGAAGTGCGGTACTTGGTGTGCCTTTTGTTGTGTGCCTTGTGATAATTAATTTTTTATAGAAATTTTAAAGAAATACTTGAAATTTTATAATAAATATGGTAAAATATATTTGTATAAATTTGCGGCGGCAGGAGGTGCAGCATGAATATTATTGATATAATAAACAAAACAAAACATTCCGTTCCCCTCACGGACGGAGAAATAACATGGCTCGTTGAAAACTACACAAACGGCGAAATCCCCGACTACCAGATGTCAGCATGGCTTATGGCTGTCTGCATTAACGGTCTCACGGAGGAGGAAACTGTTTCGCTCACGCTTGCCATGCGTGACAGCGGTGAAAAACTCGACCTCAGCGGTATAGGAAATATAACTGCCGACAAGCACAGCACGGGCGGAGTAGGTGACAAGACAAGCCTTATTGTAGGACCTGCTGCGGCAGCCTGCGGAATTTCCGTTCCCAAAATGTCGGGCAGAGGTCTTGGTCATACGGGCGGAACTATCGACAAACTCGAAAGCATCAAAGGTTACAGGACAGAACTATCTCAGAAAGAATTTTTCAATATCGTGAAACAGACGGGATTTTCAATCATATCCCAGAGCGGAAGTCTCTGCCCTGCGGACAAGAAAATATATGCCCTCAGAAATTCAAGCTGTACGGTTGACAGTATACCGCTGATATGTTCAAGTATCATGAGCAAAAAACTTGCACTTAATGCGGACTGCATACTGCTTGATGTCAAATGCGGTTCGGGCGCATTTATGAAAACTCAGGAAGATGCCGAAAAACTCGCAGCCTTAATGGAAAAAGTCGGAACTGCCGCAGGTAAAAAATGCCGTGCCTTGGTTACGGATATGGACAGCCCCCTCGGAAATAATATCGGAAATGCCCTCGAAGTAAAAGAGGCTGTTGAAATATTGCAGGGAAAGAAAAAAGGCAGACTTTATGACATATGCATTGAACTGACTGCAAATATGCTTGAACTCTGCGGAAAAGGTACTCTCGCAGAATGTTCCGAAATGGCAAAAGAGGCAGTTTCTTCGGGAAAAGCCCTCGAAATACTCAGGGAAACAATCCGTATGCACGGCGGTGATGAGAGAATATGCGATGATGTTTCGCTGTTGCCGCAGGCACGTTTCAGCCATACTATACGGGCATCAAGAGATGTAAAAATCGTTTCCGTGAACAGTCAGGAACTCGGCATGGCTTCACTTCTTCTCGGTGCGGGACGAATAAACAAAGATGATGATATCGACATGACCGCAGGAATAGTCATGGAATGTGAAACGGGCGACAATATTTCCATGCACGCTCCGCTTATGACGCTTTATTCCACTGTATGCAGTGATTTTTCCGCAGCAGCCATGAGAGCTATGCAGGCTTTGAAACTTGTTGATATATAAAACCGTCTTCCTGACATTTAACAAACAAATACGGATAATGTGAAAATTTATTGAAAATTGAAGTGAAAAACAGAAAAAACTGTTGACTAATCTGTTTTTTTGTGTTATAATTTTTATGTAAAATTTTTTTGACGGAGGTCATAATTATGGGATTTATGGATAAGTTCAAGGATTTCGCCGACAAAGCAGGCGATTCCGTTATGAAAGGCGTGAAGTCAGCTTCAGACGGGGCTAAAAAACTTCAGGAAAAAACAAACCTCAAAAGAGAAATTTCCACACTTGAAACAGGTGTAAAAGATGCTTTTATCGAAATCGGAAAGAAATTTTACGAGGCAAACCCCGACAGCGAAGAATATGCTGAACTCTATCAGATAATCAATGACAATAATGCTAAAATAAGCGGTCTCAAAGACCAGCTTGCTGCCCTTGACGACAAGGCTGCCTGCCCGTCATGCGGTGCAAGTATTGCAAAAGACGCAAAATTCTGCGACAAGTGCGGTGCAAAGATAGAATTTCCCGCAGAGGCAGAAGTACAGCCCACAAAATTCTGTTCGGAATGTGGCGAACCCATTTCAGAGGATTCAAAATTCTGCGAAAAATGCGGTGCTTCCACGGAGGAAAAGACAGAAAATTCAGAATCTTTATAATTTTAAAAAAGGCTTTCCGTTTCGGAGAGCCTTTTTTGCAGGAGGTTATTTCTTTGAATCATGATATTTGCCTTAATATACACTATTCCGCCCCGCAGGAAATATGGGACAGAATAAATGAAATCTATAAATCAATGCCATACTGGGCAGAGAGAGAAAATTCCCTCCCTCAGTGGTGCGGGGAAAATATAAACCTTGTTGCCTCCGTTGAATCGGGAGGTATACAAATATCAGGCGATATGCCCGAAAATATCTGGAATGACTGGATTAAAACCCTCACGGACAGGCTTACAAAGGCACTCGGCTATCAAATAGGTCAGCCTGAGGACGGATATAAATTCAAATTCTGGAAGCCCTTTGAGAAAAAATATTCGGATATTAAAAGTATTGACGAAAAACAGATAGTTTTCAAGGACTATTCAACTTTTCTCTGGGGGGATTTCGACAGCCGTGAGAGGAATATCTCAGGAAAACCGCCGTATTTTCATTTCTTTTCTCCGCTTATTGAACTGTATGTTTATTTTGACGACAGCAAGGTTTTTTCAGGAAACAATAAGAAAAACTTCCACGAATTTCAGCAAAGGCTGGGTGAACTCGGAATAAAAACACTTGATTTGACATAATATTTTTATCGGTGCGGAAATTTACGGTTCTGCGCCGTTTTTTTGTATATTTCAGAATAAATGTTTTGCTTTTTTATTGACTTTAAGTGTCAGATAATGTATAATAATAATGTATATATTTTCATTTACCGCACATAATACCGTTGATTAATATTCAGAAAACAGGAGATGTGCATATGAAAGATACAGAAGAAAAAGAAATATCGGAAGATACAGGCGATACAGTTTCTCAGAACTCAAAGCACCTTATACACTGTCTTTCCGTCATAGGTCAGATAGAAGGTCATTATGTCCTCGGAGAAACAAACAAAACCACAAAATATGAGCATATAATCCCTGCCCTTGTCGCAGTTGAACAGGACAGAAGCGTTGAAGGTCTGCTTATAATATTAAATACTGTCGGCGGAGATGTTGAGGCAGGTCTTGCAATAGCTGAACTTATCGCAGGAATGAAAACTCCTACCGTTTCAATAGTTGTCGGCGGAGGTCATTCTATCGGTGTTCCGCTTGCGGTAAGCGCAAAGCGTTCGTTCATAGTGCCGTCAGCCTCCATGACAATTCACCCCGTAAGAATGAACGGTACTGTTCTTGGCGTTCCGCAGACACTCTCTTATTTTGAGAAAATGCAGGACAGAATAATTCATTTCATAACCGACAACAGCCGTGTGCTTGAAAGCGATTTGCGGAATCTTATGATGAATACGGAAGAACTTGTCCTTGATGTCGGAAGCGTGATAGAGGGCGAAGATGCTGTGAAACTCGGTCTTATAGACGAACTCGGAGGTCTTGGAGATGCTATGGACTGCCTGTACAAAATGATTGAAGATACAAAGATGAGATATACTTAAAGGAAGGTAACAATGGCTGAAAAGAAAAAGAAAAAATCATCAGATGCAAAAGAAGAAAAAAAAGACGAGAAAAAAGATGAAAAAAAAGACAGTAAACCCAAAGAAGAAAAATCGGACGCACTGAAAGAATATGAAGCCATTAAAAGCAAAAAAAGCAGGACAAATTCCGTTATACTCTTTGCGGTGGGCTTTACAATGCTGCTTATGGCGGCGATTCCCGGAACAGAGGGCTGGAATTTTATGCACAGATTTATGTGGGGAATGTTCGGCATATCCGCACTCATAGTGCCTTTTATACTGATGATGGTAGCCGTAAGCATAGGCAAGGAAAAAAATGACTATGATATCAAACAGAAAACTCTTTTCGGAGTTTTGATAGCATTTCTTGCAAGTGCGGCTGTTCAGATATTCTATGTGGGGGAAATTCCCGGAAAGGGCATAGGCGAACACATAAAGGAACTCTATAAACAGGGTGCTGAACAAAACGGCGGAGGGCTTGCCTCTTATCCCATAGCAGGGCTTTTACTGCTGACTCTCGGTTCTGTGGGAGCAAGAATAGTGGCTCTTATAATGTTCTGCGTGTTTTTCATGCTTTTCAAGGGCATAGGCATAATGCAGTTTTTTGAACTCCTTTCAAGACCGTTTAAATTTCTCGGAAAATCCGTTGAGGGATTCCAGACTATGGTAAACGGCGGAGATTTCTACGAGGCTTTTGACGATGACGATGATGAGGACGATGAAGAAACAGAACGCAGGAATTTCAATGCAGACCTTGAAGCTATCGAACTTGTGAACAACAGGGAGGAATTTACCGACAATATTGACCCTGTTCCCGATTTTTTCCCGCCCCCCGAACCTTTTGACAGCTCAATTTCAGAAAAAATAAAGGGCATAAAAGAAAAAAAGATTGTTCATGACGAAACGGGTTTCATGATTGATATTCCCATAAATGAAAATCCCGAAAACAATACTTTTGCCCCTCCCAAAAAGGAAACTAAAAAAAATACCGAAAAAAAAGATACTGAAACTTCTGCGGACGATAACCTCGAAAAACTTATCAAACGTGCCGCAGACGAAAAAAAGAAAAAAAATCTTGTCCTCAAAAAAGAATCGGAAAAAAAGAAACAGGAAGAATTTGCCGTATCAAATTATATTCTTCCCGATATAGAGCTTTTAGCTCCGCCCTCCGACAATATGAACAGTGCGGAGGCTATGACAGAAATGCGTGAAAAAGCCGACATAATAGTAAACACGCTTAAAAGTTTCAATGTTGAAGTTAAAATAAGAAACATATTCCGTGGACCTTCTATAACAAGATACGAAATACAGCCGGGTGTCGGTGTAAAAGTATCAAAAATAAGAGGTCTTGAAGATGATATAGCCCTTAACCTTGCCGCAAAAGGTGTCCGCATAGAAGCACCCGTCCCCGGCAAATCCGTTATAGGAATAGAAGTCCCCAACGAAAACAAGGATACTGTTACCATAAGGGAAATTATAGGTTCTGACGAATTTCGCAATTCAAAAAGCAAACTGACTTTTGCTGTCGGAAAGGATATCGCAGGAAATATAATTCTCGGAGATATAGCCAAAATGCCGCATATCATCATAGCAGGTACTACGGGTTCGGGTAAATCCGTGTGTACACGTTCAATAATTATGAGCATATTGTATAATGCCATGCCCGATGAAGTTAAATTTATACTTATAGACCCGAAAATAGTTGAATTTAAAGTATTTGACGGAATACCGCAGTTACTGATTCCGATAGTTACGGACGCAAAAAAGGCGGCAGGTGCGCTTAACTGGGCTGTGACCGAAATGATGAGGAGATATCAGACTTTTGCAGATGTAGGCGCAAATGACCTTAAAAGCTACAATCAGCTTGCGGTTGAGGATAAAGATTTTCCGACAATGCCCCAGATAGTTATATTTATTGACGAACTTGCGGATATGATGCTTGTCGCAAAAAATGAAGTTGAAGATTCCATATGCCGACTTGCACAGATGGGGCGTGCCGCAGGTATGCACCTTGTTGTAGCTACGCAAAGACCTACTACGGACGTTATAACGGGACTTATCAAGGCGAATATTCCGAGCCGTATAGCTTTGTCCGTAATGTCGCAGATTGATTCAAGAACTATCATAGACCAGGGCGGTGCGGATAAACTCCTCGGAAACGGCGATATGCTCTATCTTCCGATAGGTTCAACAGACCCTCTTAGAGTACAGGGCTGTTTCGCATCAAACAAGGACATAACAGCAACGCTTGATTATATAAAGGCTCAGGCAGGCGGAGAATATGACACAAGTATAATGCAGGCTGTTGAAAGTTACACTCCGCAGTCGAAAAATGACCATGACAATTATACCGACAGCGGTTTTGAAATAGGCAGTGATGAGGATTATATCGAAAGAGCCATAGAAGTTGCTGTTAATCTCGGACAGATTTCAACTTCAATGCTTCAAAGAAAATTAAAGCTCGGCTACGCAAGAGCCGCCCGCATAATGGACGAACTTGAAGAAAAAGGCGTTGTAGGTCCGAGTGAGGGCGCAAAGCCCCGAAAAGTCCTTATGTCAAAATTGCAGTATGATGAAAGGCGGCTGCGTATGGAGGAATAATATGTGGAAAAATTAAAAGCATTTCTTGCAGGTTTGCTTGGGGAATTATGGCAGGAAATAATTTCATGCCTGATTGTAGTCGGAATAAATCTGACTTTTTCATTCGCCGAAAACAAAATGGGAGAGAAAGTCTTTTCAATGACAGTTTTTACACTTTTGATGTCAATTTTTCCCATATATGAAATCTATGCCGCTGTAAGCCTTGTGAAAACAAGGAAAAAATTTCTCGGAAACGGCGGAAAGTCAGGGAAAATAATTTCATGCGGCAAGCGTGAAAAGGATTTCATTGAATCAGAAAAAAATAAAAAATATATCGTTACAGCAAGGACAAAAGACGAAAATTACGAAATTCCGTCCGATAAGAAATACAAAAAGGGCAGCGAAATTCTCTTTGAAGTAAACGGATATGATTTTCCGAAAATTTCTGATTTGAAATGTTTTCAGGATTCAATAGCGGGAACATTTATTTTTGGGATATTATTTGAATTTGCCGTTTTGCTGATTGTTTACATATTTGTACAATTTGGGGTGTTTTCATGAGTATACTTGAAACTGAAAGACTGATTTTAAGACCGTTTAAAGAGGGTGATGCGGAATCAATGTATAAAAGCTGGACTTCTGACAGCAGAGTTGCGGAATATTGCCGCTGGTACACACATGAAAATATATCCGCAACGGAATATCTCCTTAAAATGTATCTTGATGAGGCTGAAAAAGGCTTTGAATACCGCTGGGCAATAACTCTCAGAGGCAAAGACAAACCCATAGGCTGTATTGATATTGTCGATACGGAAGAAATGGAACTCGGATATGTTATATCTTATGACTATTGGAACAAAGGCTTGATGACTGAGGCGGTAAAGGCTGTTATAGATGAACTTTTCAGAATGGGATTTGACAGAATTACAGCCCGTCATGCCGTTGATAACCCTGCATCGGGCAGAGTAATGGAAAAATGCGGTATGAAATACATAAAAAACGATACGACAAACAGAAAATTCGGTTCGGACGAATTGTGCGAGGTCAAATGCTATGAAATAAAAAGGAGTTGAAAAAATGAAAAAAATAACTAAAATAAAAAAGGTGACCGCTTCATCTAAGACAAAAATTTCCGAAGATGTACTTAAAGAAAAAAAAGAAATTCGTGAACCTGAAAACCATGATTCGGATAATATCACCGAAAAAACCATTATGCTTGATTCTGTAAATCAGCTTGAAATAAATCTTTCAAGCATGAATTTAAGGGTAAGTTTCGGCGATGAAAACAAGGTTCACTATAAAACCCACAGAAGTCTTGAACCAACTGTTACGCAGGCAGACGGCAAACTCAGAATCATATCCGAAAAAAACTGCACATTCTTTATTTTTAGAATGTTGTATGAAAACTACGTTGAAATAACACTAAACAAAAAACAGCTTTATGACGTTGATGTAAAGATTTCATCGGGAAATATAAGCTTTGACGGGCTTGATATATCGGGAAAAACAGAAACAGCCTCGGGCAATACCAAAATAAAAAATGTCAACAACGGGAAAAGTCTGAATATCAAAACGGCAAGCGGAAATATAAATCTTGAATCATGCAAGTTTACCGAAATAACTGAAAAACAGATTTCAGGAAATTCTCACTTTGATGACGTAACCGCAGACAAAATTTATATCAAATCCACAAGCGGAAACACAAATATTGATTCAAATATTTGTGATATGGATATAGAAAGCTGTTCGGGAAATGTTAATTTAACCCTTAAAGGCAGTGAAAACGACTGCAATTATAACTTGTCGGTTTGCAGCGGCACTCTGAAAATCAACGGAAATTCCTTTGATAAAAAATATTCCCAAAACAACAACGCTGACAAAAATATAAAATGCAGTCTTACATCGGGAAATATAAAAATAAATTTTAACTGATTCAATGGATTATATGCGTGAAATTGCACTTGTCTTATGTGCCGTATATTGCTTTTGGTATGCAAAACTTTCTCTTAAAAATGAAATACCCGAAGAAGTAAGATTTAATGACATCGGCAGTTTTTTGGCAATTATCATGGGAATTTTAAGCATATTCGCAGCGATACAGCAGATTATCGGTTATATTATTAAATAAGAGGAAAACTTGCACTTTTGTGCTGAAAGAGAACGTAACGCAGTGAAGTGAACGAAAGCACAAGGCTGAAAAGTGCAAGTTTGACGATTTTAAATAAGGTGATATTATGTATGAGGGATTTTTACCGACTACTAAAAAAGAAATGGAAGAACTGAATATACAACAGTTTGATTTCATATACATAACGGGTGATGCGTATGTTGACCACCCAAGTTTCGGTGCGGCTATCGTCACGAGATTAATTGAAGATATGGGATTTACAATAGGCATAATCTCCCAGCCCGACTGGCATACAGACAGGGATTTCAAGCGTTTCGGTGCGCCGAAATATGCTTTTCTTGTGACGGCAGGCAATATAGATTCAATGGTTGCACATTATACGGCTGCCAAGAGAAAACGTTCGGACGATGCATATACGGCAGGCGGTGCTGCGGGAAAACGCCCCGACAGGGCTGTTATAGTTTACTGTCAGAAATTGCGTGAGTATTTCGGAGATGTTCCGATAATGATTGGCGGTCTTGAAGCATCACTGAGAAGATTTGCACATTATGACTACTGGGACGACAAAGTAAGACCCTCCGTGTTATGCGACAGCGGTGCGGATATTTTAATGTACGGAATGGGCGAACACCAGATAAAAGAAATATGCCCACGCCTTGCAGACGGCGAAAATATTAAAAATATTACCGATGTAAGGGGAATATGCTATCTCACCGAACCCGTAAATACTCCCATAGGTGCGGCACAGTGTCCGTCTTTTGAACAGGTCAGGGACAATAAAGCCGAATACGCAAAGGCTACTAAAATTCAGTATGACTGGCAGGACGAAATCTACGGGAAAATAATTATACAGCGTCACGGAAATAAAATGCTTGTTCAGAATCCGCCTGCATTGAGCCTTACAACCGAAGAACTTGACTATATTTATTCTCTCCCGTATACAAGGACTTATCACCCGTCATACGAATCAAAAGGCGGTGTCCCCGGAATTGAAGAAGTAAGATTCTCAATCACCCACAACAGAGGCTGTTTCGGCTATTGTAACTTCTGTTCAATAGCACTTCATCAGGGGCGCAGAGTCACGGTAAGAAGCGAAGAATCCGTACTCAAAGAAGCTGAAAGAATAACCAAAATGCCCGATTTCAAGGGATATATTCACGATGTCGGAGGACCTACCGCAGATTTTCGTCACCCGTCATGTGAAAAACAATTAAGCAAAGGCTTGTGCATGGGTAAAAAATGTCTTGCGCCAACGCCTTGTCCCGCCCTTAAAGCAGACCATACGGAATATCTTGAAATGCTCAGGAAAATCCGCAAAATAAAGGGTATAAAGCGTGTTTTCATACGTTCGGGAATAAGATATGACTATCTCATGCAGGATAAAAATGATGAGTTTATGAGAGAACTTATAAAACATCATGTCAGCGGACAGCTTAAAGTTGCCCCTGAACACTGTTCCGCAGTCGTACTCGATAAAATGGGAAAGCCCCATATTGAGGCATACAAAGCCTTTCAGAAAAAATTTTACGAAATAACAAAGGGCATGGGAAAAGAACAGTACCTTGTTCCGTACCTGATGTCCTCGCACCCCGGAAGCACTCTCAATGAGGCGATAGACCTTGCATTATTTCTCAGGGATAATAAAATCCGTCCCGAACAGGTTCAGGATTTCTACCCGACACCCGGAACTATTTCAACAGCCATGTTCTATACGGAACTTGACCCCTACACAATGGAAAAGGTCTATGTTCCGAAAACTCCCAAAGAAAAAGCTATGCAGAGGGCTTTACTGCAATATTTTCTCCCGAAGAACAGGGAAATCGTCCTTGAAGCCCTCAAAAGGGCAGGCAGGCGTGACCTTATAGGTTCGTCACCGAAATGTCTTGTTGAGGATATTCCGAAAAAATCTCAGGGAAAGGGCGGTGAAAAATCATGGCAAAAGAATCAAAAGGGCTTACCCCCGACCAGAAAAAACTCCTCCAAAATATCGGACAACAGGTCAAAAAAGGCAAATCAGAAAAAAACGGGTTCAAAAAAATATTAATATTCGGTTCGGTTCTGATACTTGCAGCAATTCTCGGATATTCACTTTTGAATAATTCCCAGCCTGCCGTAACGGGCGATAAAATCACCGTTCATTATATAGATGTGGGTCAGGGCGACAGCATACTTATTACATCGGGAGATGTCAATATGCTTATTGACTGCGGTGAAAAATCCGAATCCGCAAAAGTTATAAATTATCTGAATAACTGCGGAATACAAAAGCTTGATTATGCAATAGGAACTCACCCACATTCAGACCATATGGGCGGTATGTCGGAAATAGTAAAAGCTTTTGACATAGGGGAATTTATTATCCCCGAACTGCACAGCAGCGACACCCCGAATACAGCTTACTATGAGAAATTCCTTGACGCAATCGCCGAAAAGAAAGTTAAACTCTCATACGCAAAGCTTGGAAGAAAAATAAATATCGGAAGTGCCGAGGCGGAAATTATCGCTCCCAACAGCCCCGATTACGGAAACCTTAATAATTATTCTGTCGGAATATTCCTGAAACACGGAAACAACAGCTTTATTTTTACGGGAGATGCCGAAAAACAGGCTGAAAAAGAAATGATTGACGCAGGGGTTACGCTTGATGCAGATGTTTACAAAGCAGGTCATCACGGAAGCGATACATCAAGTTCCGTTGAATTTCTCGAAGCTGTCAGCCCGAAATATGTTGTTATATCCTGCAGAGAGGGAAATTCTTACGGACACCCGAAAGATATAACCCTTGAAAATCTGTCTAAATATACCGATAAAATCTACCGCACAGATTTGCAGGGTACAATAATTTTTGAGTCGGACGGCAATAACTATGCCGTAAAGACGGAAAGGAATTAAAATGATAATTATTGACAGGTTTGAGGAGGATATTGCCGTACTTGAAACCGATAACGGAATGACTGAAATTAACCGCTTTTATCTCCCCGAAAATGCACAGGAGGGCGATGTACTCATAAATGACGGCGAAGAATGGATTATTGACCACGAAACAACCGAAAAACGCAGAAATGAAATGCGTGAAAAATTAAGAAGGCTGATGAACAATGACTGATGTTATAATAATCGGTGCGGGGGCGGCAGGCTGTATGGCGGCAATTCAGGCGGCAAGGCTTGGAAAATCCGTTTTAATCTTTGAAAAAAATGATTTCATAGGCAGAAAACTGAGAATAACGGGAAAGGGAAGATGTAATGTAACAAATAATTCGCCCGTTCAGGAACATATGGCGAATATCCCAGTGAATCCGAGATTTCTTTACAGTTCGTTCTCAAATTTTGACGCTTATGACACAATGAATTTTTTTGAAGAATTGGGCGTTCCGCTGAAAACCGAAAGAGGAAACAGAGTTTTCCCTGTGAGTGACAAAGCCGAAGATATTGTAAACGCTTTGAACCGTGAACTGAAAAAGCTTAAAGTTAAAATAATAAATAAGCGTGTCACGGGTCTTATAACCGACAATAATATCTGTAAAGGTGTAAAGGCAGGCGGAGAGGAATATTTTTCAAATTCCGTATTAATAGCCTGCGGAGGAAAATCCTATCCGAATACAGGTTCAACAGGGGACGGATATTCGCTTGCAGAATCCGCAGGTCATACCGTCACGGAATTAAAGCCGAGCCTTGTTCCGCTTGTTTCCACTGATAAATACTGTTCCGAATTAATGGGCTTATCCCTCAGAAATGTAACGCTTAAACTCTATGACGGGGAAAAATTAATATACAGCGAACTCGGAGAAATGCTTTTTACACATTTCGGAGTTTCAGGACCTCTTGTGCTGAGTGCAAGCTCGCATATAAGGCAGATGGAAAAAAACAGGTATAAAATTCTTATAGATTTGAAGCCTGCACTTTCCCACGAACAGCTTGATTCAAGAATACAGCGTGATTTTGCGGAGAATTTAAACCGTGACTTTGCAAACGGAATAAGAAAACTCCTCCCCGCAAAACTTGTTCCCGTTATTGTGAAATTAAGTGAAATATCCCCCCAACAGAAAATAAACGGCATAACCAAAGAACAGAGAATTTCTTTCGGGGAACTTATCAAGGCTTTCCCCGTGAGAATATCAGGTTTCAGACCGATAGAGGAGGCGATAATAACAAGCGGAGGAGTTTCAGTAAAGGAAATAGACCCGAAAACCATGCAGTCAAAACTTCTTGAAAATCTTTATTTTGCGGGGGAAGTAATAGATGTTGACGCATATACGGGCGGATTTAACCTGCAAATAGCCTTTTCCACTGCATACACAGCAGCGTTGAATTTATAATTCGGAATTAATATAGGGGGGCTTGGGGGGACAAGCCGCCCCTTGACCTGAAAGTGAACGAAGCTCAGCGCAGTGAACAAAAGGTCAAGCACCAAAGGGCGGCTCCCCCCATTTTAAATAAAATAATTTTTTTAAATAAGGAGTAAAAAATTATGGGAATTAATATCGCAATTGACGGACCTGCCGGAGCAGGCAAAAGCACTATCGCAAAAATGGTATCGGCTGAAATGGGCTATATCTACGTTGATACAGGCGCACTTTACAGGACTGTTGCGCTTTATATCACCGAAAACAATATCCCTGACGAGGATATTAAAAAATCCCTTGAAAATGCCGATGTTTCGCTGAAATTCATCAACGGAGCGCAGAGAGTCTTCCTCGGTGACAGAGATGTTTCGGACTTCATAAGAACACCCGAAATTTCAATGGCTGCATCAAGGACTTCCGCAATTCCCGCAGTAAGAGAGTATCTTTTTGAAACTCAGCAGAAAATTGCAAGGGAAAACAATGTAATCATGGACGGCAGAGATATAGGAACAGTTGTTCTCCCTAATGCCGATGTAAAAATTTTCCTGACAGCCTCCGCAGAAGAAAGAGCCAACAGAAGATTCAAGGAACTCTCCGAAAAACCGAACTGTCCGCCCTATGAGGAAATTCTCGAAGATATAAAAAAGCGTGATTTTCAGGATATGAACCGTGAAACTTCTCCGCTTAAACAGGCTGATGATGCAATTCTTGTCGATACCACAAAACTTAATCTTAAAGAATCCGCTGACGAAATAGCAAGAATAATAAGGGAGAAAATATAATGTATTATTTCGGAAGAACGGTAGTCTGGATAGTTTTCCATATTATCTATCGGATAAGATTTGAGGGCAGGGAAAATATTCCGAAAGGTGCTGTAATATATGCCTCAAATCACCGTACAAACGCAGACCCTCCGCTTGTTTCGATAGGTTCAAAGGGTATGCTTACATTCATGGCAAAAGAAGAATTATTCAAAAATAAGTTTTTCGGCGCATTGATACGCTCCCTCGGAGCATTTCCCGTATCAAGGGGAAGCGGTGACATGGAAGTTATTGACACCGCCGTTGAAAATCTCAAAAACGGCAAAAGCCTTGCAATATTCCCCGAAGGCACACGCTCAAAGGACGGAAAAGTAGGAAAAGGTCATTCGGGTGCTGCTTTAATCGCCGCAAGGACGGGCTGTCCCGTTGTACCCGTGGGAATATGTTTCGGAGAGGAATTAAAATTCGGTACAAAAATTACCGTAAAATACGGCAAGCCCATAGACCCCGCCGAATATGTTGAAATCTGCGATGAACCAAAAACAAGAAATCTCGTGAAGCTTAAAAAACGCTATATGGCTGATATAAAATCACTTGTCGAAGGAGAAGCGGACGGACAGACGGAGGAAAATTCAGATGATTGATATAAAAGTCGCAAAATCCGCAGGTTTTTGTTTCGGGGTTGACAGAGCCGTGAAAATGGTGTACAATGAATTGGAGAAAGGCACAAAAGTAGCCACTCTCGGTCCTATTATACATAATCAGGACGTTGTGAACGATATGAAGAACAAAGGCGCAAGAGTTATCGAATCAGTTGACGAAATTCTCCCCGATGAAACTGTCGTAATCCGTTCACACGGCGTGGGAAAAGATGTGTATGAAAAAATAAAGGAAAAAAACTGCCGTATGCTCGATGCCACCTGCCCGTTTGTTTCAAGGATACACAAGATAGTATCGGAAAAATCAGCGGAAGGTTATACAATAATGATAGCAGGCGATGAGAGCCACCCCGAAGTACAGGGTATTGTTGGGCATTGTTCACAAAATTATATTGTTTTTAAGGACAATGTTGAACTAAAACACTTTTTTGAAAAAAATCAGAATTTTTTTGGAAAAAAGCTTGCATTTGTCGCTCAAACAACGTATAATATAATAGTATGGAAGAAGTGCATGGACATTATACCAAAAGGATGTCCTGACATCGTAATATTTGATACTATATGCAACGCAACCGATACAAGACAGTCTGATGCGGCTGAACTTGCAAAAAGTTCGGACTGTATGATAGTTGTCGGCGGTAAGCACAGTTCAAATACTGTGAAGCTGTATGAGGTGTGCAGCCGCTACTGCAAAACGTATCATATAGAAAATGCTGATGAACTTTCCTTTTTACAGCTGCCCAATGCCGTTAAAATCGGCATCACAGCCGGCGCATCTACCCCGGCGTATATAATCAAGGAGGTACAAAACAAAATGGCAGAAAATGAAACAATCATAACAAACCCCGATGAGGAAGTCTTTGATGAAGCGGCTATCGACAAGTCCTTCAAGAAAATACATACAGGAGAAAAGGTAACAGGTATCGTTCAGACTGTCAATGACGCTGAAATCAGCGTTGACCTCGGTACCAAGCACACAGGTTATGTAAAGCTTGATGACCTCACCGATGACCCTTCAAAGAAACCCTCTGACATCGTTAGCGTAGGCGATGAAATCGAACTCATCGTTGTCAAGGTAAACGACAATGAAGGTACTGCTCAGCTTTCCAAGAAAAAAGTTGACGAGCAGGCTGGTTACGATAAAGTCGTTGCTGCTAAGGAAAATGGCGAAATCCTTGAGGGTACTGTAAGCCGTGTTGTAAACAAGGGTGCTATCGTAAACTATCTCGGTGTGAGAGTATTTATCCCCGCTTCACAGTCAGGTCTCCCCAGAGGCGCAGAGCTTGAACAGCTCAACAAGCAGAAAGTTGAGTTCAAGATAATCGAAGTTGATGAGGACGCAAGAAAGAAGAGAGCAGTTGGCTCAATCAAGGCTGTAAGAGATGCCCAGAAGGAAGAAGCTAAGGCTAAATTCTGGGAGACTGCCGAAGTAGGCGCAACTTATGTCGGCAAGGTTAAGTCACTCACAAGCTTCGGTGCGTTCGTTGACCTCGGCGGTATAGACGGCATGGTTCATATTTCCGAACTTTCATGGAAGAGAATCAAGCACCCCAGCGAAGTTGTTTCCGTTGGCGATACTCTTGAAGTTTATATTAAAGACCTTAAACCCGAAGAAAACAGAATTTCACTCGGTTTCAGAAAAGCTGAGGATAATCCGTGGCAGATATTCCTCGACAACTACAAGGTAGGCGATGTTGTCAAGGCTAAGGTGGTTTCTATCACAAGTTTCGGCGCATTTGCACAGATTATTGACGGCGTTGACGGTCTTATCCACATCTCACAGATTGCTGACCAGAAAGTTGAAAACGTAAAGGATATACTTTCAGTAGGCGATGAAGTTGATGTCAAGATAATTGATATTGACCCTGAATCAAAGAGAATCAGCATTTCAATGCGTGCGCTTCTCAGCGATGCAGACAGTGAGGAAGATGCAGAATAATAATTTTATGAGAACCGTGTTTCGGCACGGTTCTTTTTTTATGGCAATTTATGTAAAATAAAAAAACTTACAATATTCTTTGTGACCCGATAAAAAATATGTTGCAATTATATAAAATATGTGTTATAATAATATCGCAGTATACTTTTAACTTTGCTGAAATAATTTATAGGAGGTCAATATGGAGAATAAAGACTTTTTTGAGGTTAATTGTCCCGAATGTAAGGAAAAGAATTTTGCCGCAAGAAAACAGGAATTTTGGTACTGCGGTTACTGCGGCAAAAAAATAAATCTCAGCGATGCGGATAAAAAGAAAACGGAAATCGTTGCTGAAACAACGGAAATCACAGAAAAAACTCCTGAGAAAAAAGTTGCCGTGGTAAAGAAAGTTGACAATCAGGGGGATACCCTCAGAGCTTTTGCCAGCAAAAGCAAAAAGGTCAAGGTAAAGGACAAAAGACACGATTTAAGGGAAAAGCCTTCATTTGCGAAACCTGCTGAAAATGAACCCACTCCCGCAAAACAGGAAATCAAAACTGATGAAAAGCCTGTTGAAATTCCCA
>JAFYFU010000097.1 GCA_017543595.1 Ruminococcus sp.
ATAAAATATAATATCTCCCACGCTGACGGCATAGCCTCATGCATTGTGACGGATAAAGAATGTGGCATAGACTGCGAACAAATCCGACCTTACAGACCCAATGTCGTAAAGCGTGCATTTTCCGATGAGGAAAAAATCCTGCTTGAAAATACTCCCGATGAAGAAAAAAACATGATGTTTTTCAGGCTCTGGACGCTTAAAGAATCCTATGTAAAGGCAATTGGCACGGGGATATCATACCCGCTCAACACAGTGAGTTTTTCTTTTGAGAACGGAAAAATAAAAAGCAATATAAAAAATTTTAAGTTTAAACAGTATATAATAAAAAATAAGTATGCGGTATCCGTGTGCATAAAAGAAACCGACAGTTAAGGCTGTCGGTTTTATTTGTGGTATTTTCCGCCCTCAGAAATCTGAAAGGAACGGTATATCTGTTCGAGGAGCATAACTCTTGCAAGCTGGTGCGGAAAAGTCATTTTTGACATGGAGAGTTTAAGATTCCCCATGGATTTTATTTCGTTGTCAAGTCCGAACGAACTGCCTATTATAAAGGTGATACTGCTGAAACCATTTACGCCTGCCTCTGAAATTTTCTCGGAAAGCTGAACGCTGTCGAGCTGTTTTCCCTCTATGCAAAGGGGAATTATAAAGCCTTTGGCATATTTTTTAATCTGGACGGCTTCTTTTGACAGTGCCGAGGAAATTTCCTTATCCGAAGGGTTATCGCTTAATCTGCACTCGTCAAGTTCATGAATTTCAAAAGAGCAGTAGCGTGAAAGCCTTTTGATGTATTCGGCGCAGGCATTTCTCAGGTAATCCTCTTTGAGTTTGCCTGTTACTATAAGATTAATGTTTAAAATATTACAGCACCGCCTTCCGATTCAACAGGCGCAACGCCCATTAAATAATCTTTTCCGATTTGAAAATCTTTAAGGTGATTTTTTACGGTTGAGTAGGCAATTTCGGGCTTGTTGTTGTCCTGACTAAGATGACCGAGAATTATATGCGTAGTACCGCTTTTTACCAGTCTTTCAACTTCTGCGGCGCAAGCCGTATTTGAAAGATGACCCGTGTCGGATAATATTCTTTCTTTGAGATACAGCGGATAACCGCCTGTGCGGAGCATATTTTCGTCATAGTTTGCCTCTATGACTACGGCACGGCAGCCCGTAAGGGCATTATGCACTTCTGCGGTTACATGACCGAGGTCTGTGCATACGGCACACATTTTATTGTCGCTTGTATATATTTTATAACCGCAGCTCTGAATCGAATCGTGCGGAGTGTTAAAGCATGATATTTCATGGTCGGCGCAGATTATTGGCTTTGAAAGAATTTCAACAACACGTGAGCAGGAGGAAATTTTATCTTCGGCACAAAGTTTCTGCAAAGTTTTTTTCTGACCGTAAACGGTTACGCCTGTTTTTTTGGTGAGCATTTTAAGACCGTTTACGTGGTCGGAATGTTCATGGGTTATGAAAACGGCTTTTATTGCGTCAAGGGGAATATTATTAAGTGCGAGTACCGCAGAAAATTTTTTGAAGCTTGCACCGCAGTCTATAAGTATTCCGCCTTTTTCCGTTCCTATAAAGGTTGAATTTCCTTTGCTTGATGAAAACAGTGGGTAAATTCTTGCCATTGAAAATCTCCTTTAAATGTCGTCCATAGTGCTTTGCTGATGAACGTGTTCGTATTTTTCGAGATTATTTCCCGTTAGTGAAACACCGTCCATATCTGATATGATTTTTTTATTGCTCTTATGGGTATCTTTATATTCTTTCATTCTTTCTTTCATATTCTGTTCTTCCTCACGTTCAATGAATCTCTCGTTGAAATGCGGGAAACCTCTCTGCGTTTCAAGCTGATGATAGACATAGTTTGCACGGATATTAAATACGGATACGCCTATGCAGAGAGAGGAATAAAACAGGGAAATATAAAAGGCAACGGGGTTTATGTCAAATAAATGTTTGAATTTAAGGATTGTAACAAAGATAAGGTTTGCAATATTCAGGACAGGCGCAAGCATTGCACCTAAGTCGCTGCGTCCGTAACTTCCCTTGAATGCAAGGAAAAATCCGAGAGGGGCTGTCACAAAATAATCGGCAATCATCAGGAAAGCAACGCCCGAAAGAGAATCTCTCCCCGTAAGCGTCATGAGCCAGTCCCAGCTTACGCCCGTCATGCTTGTAAGGGAATACATTATCATGAAGATTCCGCCCACAAGATAAACATAGAACGTATAGCTCCATATTTTTTTGCATTTTTTCATTTTCAAGGCATTTCTTGATATTTCCGCATCAAAAGGCATAGTATTCCCCTCCTGACAAAAATCATGCTGTTATTTTCTTGTTATTTCAGTACCCTGTCTTGTATCTTTTATATTGAATCCGAGTTCGGATATTTTGTTTCTGATTTCGTCCGCAAGAGCGAAATTTTTGTCTTTTTTAGCCTGTTTTCTCTGTTCTGCGAGGTCAAGGATTTCCTGCGGAATAATATCCGATTCTGTGGTATCGGCTTTTTTCTGTGCATTTGCTATGAAGTCAAGACCGAGAACTTCGTCAAATTTTTTGATAAGCGCAAGCTTTGTTGCTGAATTTGCATCGGATTTGAGAACATCATAAACGGCAGTAACAGCCATAGCGGTATTTAAATCGTTGTCGAGCGCATCGCAGAAAACTTTCATAAGGCGGTCATACTCGGAAGTATTTATATCTTCTTCTTTTTCGGCTAAGAGAGGTATGATTTTGTCGAGGATTTTCTCATATGCGGTTTTTGCGTTGTCAAGGTTTTCCCAGTCGAAAACAAGGGATTTTCTGTAATGGGACTGCAAGCAGAAAAATCTGTATACAAGGGGATTGTAGCCTTTTTCTTCGAGGAGCGAAACCGTGAGAAATTCTCCGCTTGACTTGCTCATTTTGCCCGAACTTGTGTTGAGGTGAAGAACATGAAACCAGTAATTGCACCATTTATGACCGAGATAAGCCTCCGACTGTGCGATTTCGTTTGTGTGATGAGGAAAAGCGTTGTCAATTCCTCCGCAGTGAATATCAAGATATTCGCCGAGATTTTTCATGCTTATGCATGAACACTCAATATGCCAGCCGGGATAGCCGACACCCCACGGGCTTTCCCATTTAAGTTCCTGAGCATCAAATTTTGATTTTGTAAACCAAAGAACAAAATCAGCCTTGTTTTTCTTGTTGCTGTCCTCCTCAACGCCTTCACGCACACCGACAGCCAAGTCTTCCTCTTTGAAATCGTTGAAAACATAGTAATTTTCAAGCTTTGAAGTATCAAAGTAAATATTTCCGCCTGCTTCGTAAGCGTAGCCTTTTTCCATAAGCACGGATATTACACGGATAAACTCATCTATATAAGTTGTTGCGGGGACAACAACATCAGGTGTTTTGATGTTTAATTTTTTGCAGTCGTCAAAAAAAGCGTCCGTATAGAATTTAGCTATTTCCATGACTGTTTTGTGTTCACGCTTTGCACCTTTAAGCATTTTGTCATCGCCCGTGTCACCGTCACTTGTGAGATGACCCACATCTGTTATATTCATAACTCTTTTAACGTCAAGACCGCTGAATCTCAGGTATTTTTCAAGGATATCCTCCATTATATAGCTTCTGAGATTTCCGATATGTGCATAGTGATAAACGGTAGGACCGCAGGTGTACATACCTACTTTTCCTTCCTCACGGGGGATAAATTCTTCTTTTTTGTGTGAAAGTGAATTATATAACTGCATAAAAATCTCTCCTCTTATAAATTATACGTGTACGGGTTTTTCAAATTCAATATTGTTTTTGTCGTCCTCAATGGGATACCAGCCTCTCACCGTACCGAAAAGGGTTTGTATTCGCCTTTTGGCTTGCACGGCAGAGGTCATAAAACCGCCGTCACAGAGGACTTCCGATTCTGTCTCGACAAGAAGTAAAAATCCGTTTTTTCCCGAAAGTTCGACAATGCAGACCGAAACGGGATTTATATAAACAGGTCTTTTTTCAATCGGTGAAACCTGAATATAGTCATATCTCATACTGTTGTTGTGGGCTATGTTGTCACGGAGAAGTTCCGCCCGCCAGCCCCTTGACATTCTTAGGTTTATAAATTCGCCGTATATTTCAAAGAATTTGTCAAAGGCGGATTCCTGAGAACCGCAGAGGCGCATTAATATCCTGTCCCAGCCCTCTGCCGAATAGATGTTTGTCTTTAAACACACAAAGTCCTGAATATTGCTGAAATTCAGCGGAAACAGCCTGTAAGACCCATTTGTGTAATTGCCGTTGTCGAGTTCGCAGGCACGGTAGCCGTCAAGAAAAGTTTTAAGAAGAACAATGTATTTTCCGCCGAGATAAATTTCGGGACGCTGACCTATTCTCTCTGTAATGTCATATATACTCATTGTCACTCTCCTTATACAAAAAATACGGCATTTACATTCTATCACAAAAGAATAATATAGTCAAGGGTTATTGAATATTCCGAATAAAAGAATATCAGTTAAAAGATTTTTACTTGACAATAACAATTAAATTTGTTATACTTATGGATAAGGATTTATGCAGTTTAGCAAACTGCGTATTTTGGACATCGGGCATTAGGCAGCCTGCGTTCATTTGTTCGTGGAAATTTAACATCAGAGGTTGATTTTTGGATTTTGCGGTCTGTGCGGACGTATGCACAAGCCGTCATAAGTCTTTATTTTTGTGATTTCACGCAAGGCGGGAAAGGTGGATAATTATTGAATATTAAAAAATTTTACCGAAAACTTGCTTCGGGTGTCTTGTCATGCATTTTTGCGGTAAGCAGTCTGTCAGGGGCGATTGATGCCTCTGCGGAAAACAATGTTTCTCTCAGAACTTTGAAATCAATGCAGGACGATTATTATTATATAGAACCGATTGATACGGGAATACCCACATACAGCGATTACTATGACGAATACTGCAATGAAAACCGCACCGATGAATCAATTGAAATCATGGGAAAGGATTATATATCCTGCGAAAACGGCGATTTTTCAACAGGTTCGTACGGTTCGGAAAATGATGTGAGGGACGATGTACTCATATGGGAAAGCGCAGACGGAGAAATCACATATTCGGCAGATATCCCCGAAACAGGAATTTACTGCCTTGAAATGAATTATTTTCCGATAGAGTCAAACAGTTCGTCAATAGAACTTTCAATGTTCATAGACGGGAAAACTCCCTACGATACCGCATCAAGAATAACTCTCGGCAGAGTATGGGTCAACGAAACGGAAATATATACCGATTCAAGGGGGAATCAGGTGCGCCCCTCACAGATTCAAAAAGGTATGTGGAAAAAAAGCTTTTTCGGAGATATTGACGGGCTTTTCGGAGAACCGCTGTTTTTTTATCTTGAAAAGGGAGAACACGAAATAAAATTCACTTCCGAAAGAGCGCAGTTCGCAATAGAAAGTTTCAGATTCGGAAATCCAGAAAAAATCAAAACTTATGACGAATATGTATCTTCCGTAAATTCTTCCGTATCAAAAGAAAATACACCGTCAAATATTTTCAGGATAGAGGGCGAAAATGCGCTTTACAAATCCGATTCAACGCTTTACCCCACATATGACAATACAAGCTATCTCGTTTCACCGTCAGACCCACGGAAAGTAGTTTATAACACTCTCGGCGCAGGCAACTGGAAAAAAGCTTTGCAGTCGGTTACATGGACTATCCCGAAAGAAGATATAATTTCAGACGGCTGGTATAAAATCGGTATAAAATCCCGTCAGAACCAGATGAGAGGCTTTTACTCAAACAGAAGAATGTACATTGACGGGGAAATCCCTTGCGAAGAAACAGAACAGTTAAAATTTTACTATGACAATGACTGGAATCTCGTAAGCCCCAAAACAGAAAGCGGAGATTATATATATGTTTATCTTGACGCAGACAAAGACCATACAGTAACGCTTGAATGTGTTCCCGGAGAAATCGGCGACTATCTCAGGAAACTCGATGACATTGTTGCGGATTTGAATACATATTACCGCAAGATACTCATGATAACAGGTCCTTCCCCTGACAAGTACACGGATTATTATGTTCATGAAAAAATTCCCAATCTCGAAAGCGAATTTCAGAGAATTTCAAAACAGCTTAAAGATGTTCAGGAAGGTATAGAAAATCTTTCGGGTTCATCGGGTTCGGAGGCTGCGGCTATCGAAACAATGACGGTAATTCTCGACAAATGCGTTAAAAAGCCCCTGAGAATCCCTGATTATCTCTCGCAGATAAAAGACAATATAGCGTCTGTTTCCGCATGGATAAGGGATTACAGAGACCAGCCCCTCGAAATTGACTATATTGAATTTGCTTCCTGCGACAAGGAATTTTCAAGCTGTAAGGAGAATTTCGGAAAATCTTTAAGTTTCAGCATGAGTGCGTTTTTCGGCTCATTCTTTGAGGATTACACAACGCTTTCGGACGTTACGGGAGAGGACGCAATAAATGTATGGGTTTCCCTCGGACGTGACCAGGCACAAGTAGTAAAGGAAATGGCTGAAAACGAATTTATGCAGGAAACAGGTATCCCCATAGCGGTAAATCTTGTTGTCGGCGGAGTGGTTGAGGCTACCCTTGCGGGAAAAGGTCCTGATGTTGCATTGTTCCTCGGCGGAGAGTTCCCCGTAAACCTTGCCGCCCGTGATTTGCTTGTCGATGTTTCGGATTTGTCGGAATTTCCCGATTACCCCGAAGTTGAAAAGCGTTTTCAGGAAAATGCCATGACACCCTATCAGTATAACGGCGGAACTTACGGACTGCCCATAAGCCAGACTTTCCCCATGCTTTTTTACAGAACGGACGTACTGACCGAACTCGGCTACAATTCACCGCCCGAAACATGGGAGGATTTAATTGATATGCTTCCCGCACTTCAAAGAAATTATATGTCTGTGGGACTTATACTTCCGCCTGCAAATATCTCCCCTGCAACGGAGGCGGGTCATACTTTTTCAATGCTTCTTCTGCAAAAGGGAAAAAATTATTACAATGAGGCACAGACAAAATCAACATTTGACACGATAGAAGCTGTACAGGCTTTTGAGGAATGGACGGATTTCTATACAAAATACAGCTTTGTGTAGTCATATGACGCTTTCAGCCGTTTCAGAACGGGAGAATATCCCATAGTGATAGCAAATTATACTTTCTTCAATCAGCTTGCCGTTGCATCTCCCGAAATAAAAGGCTTGTGGAATTTCTGCCCCGTACCGGGAACAAAAGACAAAAACGGAAATATCTCCCATGCTGCAAATTCCACGGGTTCGGGAGCGGTTATATTCAAGAAAGTAAAGAACAAGCAAAATGCATGGGAATTTATTAAATGGTTTACCGAAAAAGACACCCAGACGGAATACGGAACTCAGATAGAAGGACTTCTCGGAACTATGGGACGTTTCGACACCGCAAACATTGAAGCTTTGTCCGAACTTTCATGGTCGCACAGCGAATACGACAGGCTTTCCGCACAGCAGAAAGAACTCGTTGAAATCCCCGTCATACCGTCATCTTATGCGGTAACAAGAAATATCATGAACGCTTTCAGGGAAGTAGTAAACGAACTCGAAAATCCCCGTGATACGCTTATATGGTATAACCGTGACATCAATGACGAAATAACAAGAAAACGTGAAAACCTCGGTCTTGATACCGAAGAATGAAAGGAGGAGTTTGGTTTTGGCAAAGCTTTCAGCCGAAAAAACAGGCAAAAAAAGCAGAAAAGAAAAACGCCGTCTGCTATGGCTTTCAGTGAAAAAAAATAAAGCCTGTTATGCGATGATAGCACCGTTTATGATATTCTTTGTAATATTCACGGTTGTCCCCGTAATAATGTCGCTTCCTATGGGCTTTACGGATTTCAACATGGCACAAGCTCCGAAATTCATAGGGCTTTCAAATTACACAACGCTTTTTCTTTCGGACAGAATATTTGTAAAGTCAATAAGGGTAACGATAGTTTTTGCACTCTTTACAGGACCTGTAAGTTATATATTGTGTTTTCTGCTTGCATGGCTGATAAACGAACTTCACCCGAAACTCAAAACAGTATTTACACTGATATTCTATGCGCCGTCAATGGCGAACGTATATACTGTATGGCAGTTGATATTCAGCGGAGATATGAACGGATATATAAATTCATTTCTTATTAATTTGGGGCTGATAAATGCGCCTATACAATGGCTCACAGATGCAAATTATGTTCTGGGAGTAACAATAGTTGTTCAGCTGTGGATTTCTCTCGGAGCGGGATTCCTCGCTTTAAGGGCAGGTTTTCAGAATATAGACCGTTCAATGTATGAGGCAGGAGCAATAGAGGGCATAAAGACACGCTGGCAGGAACTTATATATATAGTTATCCCGTCAATGGGTCCTCAGCTTATGTTTGCCGCAGTAATGCAGATAGTAAGCTCATTTACGGCAGGAACGGTCGCACAGAATCTTGTCGGTTTTCCGAGTACGGATTACAGGGCGCACACAATAATGACACACGCCTACGACTACGGCTGGGTGCGCTATGAAATGGGATATTCCGCAGCAATATGCATGATATTGTTCATAGTCATGTATATCTTGAATAAGCTGATAAGCCGTGTTCTCAGCAAATACATGGATTAAGGGGGTGGGGAAATATGCAGACAGCAGTAAATATTGACAAGATAAAAGGCTCAAACAGACAGGCAGGCAAAAAAATCGGCGGAACTGTTGCAATATTCATATTCCTCGCCGTTCTCGGACTTTTCATGGTATTACCCATATATCTGACGGTTGTAATGTCAATAAAGCCCGTTGAGGAATTGTTTATATTTCCGCCAAAATTATATGCAATACGTCCGACTCTGAATAATTTCAGCGATATGTTTGACGCACTCAACAGCAACAGAGTACCTTTTTCAAGGTATGTATTCAACAGCATAGCCGTTACTGTTTCGGTGACGGTATTGCAGAGTATATTTGCATCAATGGCGGCATTTGTCCTTGCAAAATGCAAGTTCCCCGGAAGCAAATTAATAAACAGCATAATAGTCGTTGCACTTCTCTATCAGAGTAATGTAATATACATCATGCAGTATATTGTAATGGCAAAACTCGGACTTATCGACAATCCGCTTGCGCTGGTACTCCCCTCGATAGCCTCGCCTATGGGATTGTTCCTTATGAGGCAGTCAATAGGTCAGATACCCGATGCCATGATAGAAGCCGCAAAGGTTGACGGCGCAGGGCTTTTCAGGATATGCTGGCAGATAGTTATGCCCAATCAGAAACCCGCACTTATGACGCTTGTAATATTTGCTTTTCAGGCGGCATGGAATATCCAGACGGGTACGCTTGTATTTCAGGAACAGTATAAAACTCTCCCGACAGTCGTAACTCAGGCGGCATCAGCAGGTCTTGCAAGGGCAGGCGTTGCAATGGCGGCAGCGGTTTTCATGCTTGTACCGCCGATAGTTGTTTTCATGCTTGCACAGAGACAGGTAATTGAAACAATGGCTCATTCGGGAATCAAGGACTAAGCACGGAAAGGGTGATTTAAGTGAAAAAAAGATTTAAAAAGCTTTTAACGCCGATATTTTCTTTCGTGCTTGGATTGAATTTTCTGACATCTCTCACAGCGTCCGCAGGCGAACCCTATGACGTTTACAATTATGACCGCTGGGGGGAGGCTATCCCGTCACAGGCGGGATATATCGCAGACAGGGCAGTTTCGGGCTATGATTTGGGAGCAGGTGCGTTTGATAATCCGAACGATATATTTTATGACCACAATGATATCTTTTATATAGCAGATACCAACAATAACAGAATAGTTGCGGTAAATTCGGATTTTGACGAAGTTGTTGAAATATATGACAGGTTTAAAATGCCCGACGGTTCGGAAACAACTCTAAAAAAGCCCATGGGAATATTTGTCTCCGCAGAAAATGATTATATGTACATAGCGGATAATGAAAATTCCCGTGTACTGATAAGCGACAGGGACGGAAATGTAATAAGCGAAATAACAAAGCCCGTTTCGGAAGTCTATGACCAGAAAAGAACTTTTCTTCCGCAGAGAGTTATAGCCGACAAGGCAGGAAATGTATATGTAGTTTTAAACAATATAACAACTGATGCGGCAATGTTCAATCCGCAGGGAGAATTTACGGGATTCTACGGCGCAAACCGTGTACAGCCCACAGCCGAAATAATAGGAAATTATTTTACCAATCTTTTCATATCAGAGGAGAAAAAAGCACGAAGGGCAAGAAATATCCCCACGGGTATAACAAGTTTCGATATTGACGGGGATTTTATATTTACCTGCACGCAGTCATCAACGCAGACAACAGATACAGTCAAGAAACTCAATGCCGCAGGAAACAATATTTTCGCAAATATGGATTTGTCTTTCGGAGATTATACCCCCATGTACGACACTTCTCAGAATAAAGTCTTACAGCCCGCAATATGCGATATCGACATAGCCGAGGACGGAAATATAAATGTCCTCGATTTCACGACAGGCAGAATATTCCAGTATGACGAGGACTGCAATTTGCTGTTCATAACAGGTACGATTGCAAAACAGGTGGGTGGTTTTGACCATGTTGCCGCCCTTGAATCAAAAGGAGAAAATCTCTATGTTGTCGATTCAAGCAAAGATACAGTTACCGTATTCACCGAAACGGATTTCGGAAAAATAGTCCATAAGGCAACAAGACTGCACAATGACGGCTACTATGAAGAAGCCCTTGAACCGTGGTATGAAGTCCTCAAACGTGACGGAAATTACAGGAGGGCATATATAGGCGTAGCGTCCGCACTTCTCCGAAAAGGCGACTATGAAGGTTCTATGAAATATTCCGAACTTGCGGATTCTTCAAGGATTTACAACAAAGCCTTTGAGGGTTACAGAATGAATTATCTGAAAAAGAATTTCGGATTTATCGCCCTGATTGTTATTGTTCTGTCGGCAGTATTCGTATTTGTAAGCAAAAAACTGCGGAAACGCCGTCTTGCAATTGAAAAGGCAAAACAGGAAGAACAAGACCAGCTTGCCATTCTCGACAGACAAATCAGGATTCTCGAAGAAGCCTCCGTATTTGTAAGGGGCGGTCAGAATGACAATGACGAAAACGAAAAGGAGGAAAAGTGGATATGATGGATTTAAAGCCCGCTGAATGGGTCAGACACGCAGTATGTCACCCTGTTGAGGGATTTGAAGATATGCGCTGGAAAAAATCAGGCTCTGTCAGAACAGCCTTTTTGATAGTATTTCTTCTTTTCGTTGCACAGGTGGCAAACGGCAGGCTTTACGGCTTTCAGTTCGGAGTTACCTATGACAAGACATTCAATATAATTCCCTATATAGTGCAGAGTATAATTCTTTTTGCTGCATGGGTGGTGGGCAACTGGTCTGTATGCACACTCCTTGACGGTGAGGGAACTATGAAGAATATCTGCATATACAGCGCATATGCACTTGTGCCTTATATTGTTCAGGTATTTGTAAATCTCATACTTTCGCATATTCTTGTGCGTGATGAAGCTGTATTCATTCAGGCGATAAGCATAATAGGGACGGGCTGGACGGCGATACTGCTTTTCTCGGCGATAAAATCCGTTCATCAGTATTCTTTCGGAAAGACCGTATTTGCAATAATACTGACAATAGTCGCTATGTTTATAATGCTTTTCCTGCTTGTTCTTTTCATGTCGCTCGTACAGCAGGTATATATATTCATCTCGACTATATATACGGAAATTTCTTACAGAATAAGAGTATAGAAACGGCGGTGACATTATGTTGAAAAAATTAAAAAGATTTCTTCTCTGTCTGCTTGCCGTTTCAGCTTTGAGTATGTCGGGAACGATTTACGCAGATGACGAGGAAGAAAATTATTCGGATACGGAAATATCGGAGGATTCCGAAAACGGCGAAAAACAGGAAAAAGCCTCAAAAATGAAAGAATCTGTCGAAAAAGTCGAACTTACGGAAGAACAGGCTGAAAATCTCCTCGAATATACGGGCGAAATTGACGGCTTTGACATATACAGGGTGAGCAAGGACTACAAGGATAAAATATGGGAGGCTCACGGCGGTCAGCCCGATAAAAAAGCAGAACTCACGGAAAAACAGCAGAAAGAAAAAGAACTCGCAGAAGAAGAAATAGATATCGTTAAAAAACTCGGCGAATTTGTCGCTGTTGACCCATATAAGGGAATTGCTGTCGCCTCTTTTGAAAAAGGGAAAAAATCCGCTGACGGGAAAATTTATCTCAGTGAAGGCGGAAGATTTCTCCTGACAGTGAATGAAGATTCGGGTAAACCCCTGAAAATAATGCAGGTCGTTTCAACCGTAGATGACCCTTATGTTTTCAGAAGTATCAACAATCAGACAATGGAACTCATGGACGATGATTTCAAAGAAACCGTAAGAGTTTATTACAAGGGCGGAGTTTTCAGGGATATGCAGATGTATTTCGCAGATGATGAGAAAAATGTCATCTGGCTTTCAAGGGACGGCTCGCAGGTTCTCGGCGTTTTCAGATATGCCTTTGAAAATGACAAGCTACGCATGATTGTTGACGACAGAAAAGGAACTTTCGGAATTGAAAATATGGAAACAAAATATATATGGTGGTCATCTCCTCTCGGTGTAACAAGGGACAGAATTGCAACTCCCCTGCTTGTAAATGAACTGCGTTCCTCAAATATGCTGAGATACGGCATACCCGAAAAGCGTTCAAACAACAGCGTACTGCGTTCGGGAACGGACGACTGCAAAATAAAAGTTTCCGATATTAAAAACGGCATAAAAATTGAATACAATTACGAAAAGGCGGGATTTAAATTTCCCGTTGAATATACAATTGAAGATGACCACCTGAAAGCAAGCCTTAAAAAAGACGATATTCAGGAGACAAACCCCGAAAATATCGCAACGGAACTCACTGTTATGGGAAGTTTCGGCGCAGGCTCGGAAAATGAGGAAGGATATTTCGTGATTCCTGACGGAAGCGGTGCGCTCGTGAGATTCAACAACAACAAAACTATGGACACAAATGCCTATACGCAGAGAGTTTACGGAAATGATGTCACAGCCGTTCCGACAAGCAAAGGTGCTGTCACGGAACAGATATATCTCCCCGTATACGGAATAGTCAAGCAGGACAATGCCATGCTTGTAATTGCGTCAAAAGGCGATTCAAACGCATATCTTACAACTCAGGTTTCAAGGCAGTCAAACAGCACTTACAATCTTTGCAGTTTTACTTTTATGCTCAGAAATACCGATACTTTCTATATGTCGGGAAACAACAGCGACAAAATAACTGTCTTTGAAAGAGGAGATATCAAATCGGACGATATCGAACTTTTATATTATCCCATTTCAAAGGAAAATGCGGACTATGTTGATGTTGCCGAAAAATACAGGGAATATCTCATGTCACGGCAGAGAGTAACCAAAAAAACAAAATCAGAAAATGCACCCATGTATGTAAGCCTTTACGGAGGCACGGAAAAGAAAAAACCCGTTCTCGGAATACCCGTCACTATGAAACAGGCTGTTACAAAATATGACGAGGCAGAAGAAATTTTAAATTCGCTGAAAACAAACGGCGTTGAAAATATGGTTGTCACATATAACAACTGGACTGATGACGGAATAAAAAATCAGATAGACAAAACCGCAAAGCCTTCCGATACTCTCGGAGGAAAAAGCAGTTTCAAGGATTTCAAAAAATTCACAGGCGAAAACAATATAAAGCTTTATCCCGTATCCGACAACAGGGATTTCTATTCGGGAAACGGATATTATTCCTTCACCGATACGGCGGTAAGGGTTTCGGGGGCTTATTCAAGAATAATAAGCTATGACAGGGCTTACGGAATACCTGACGGATTCAAGAAAAATATGTCCCTGCTTTCACCAGACTGTTTTGCAGATGTATTCGGGAAGATTTCCGAAAGCTATGTAAATGCGGGGCTTTCGGGAGTTTCTGCGGGAAACCTTACAACTTCCCTCTACGGCGACTACGGCAAAAAGAATATTTCAAGGCACAAAGCCATGATTCTTGAAACGGAAGTCTATCAGAAATTAACCGAAAAGCTTGCGGACGGTATTCTTGCGGACGGCGCAAATGCCTATGCCCTGCCCTATGTCAGCCATATAACGAATGTCCCTGTGACATCAAGCAGATTTGACCTTTTCAATGAGGATATACCCTTTTATCAGATAGTAATGCACGGTCTTGTCCCCTATTCGACAACGGCGGTAAACGGTGACGCTGATTCGGAAAATCTCCTGCTTATGGCTGCCGCTACGGGAAGCTGTCTGAATTACGATATGATTTATGAGGAAACAAGTATTCTCAAAGATACGGAATTTGATGTTTATTATTATGCGAACTATGCAAACTGGATTGAAACCGCCTCCGCAGAATATAAACTCTTACAGCCCGTTCTCGAAAATGTCAGCGACAGCACAATCACAGGCTATAAAGCCGAAAATGACGGAAAATACATAACGACAAGCTATTCAAACGGCACTGTCACAAAAGTCGATTTTGAAGAAAAAACCATTGATTTCAACGGGAAAATCATTGACCTTAAAGATTATGATAACAAGGGAGGTGTACAGTTCTGATGACGGACAACAAAAAAACAGGGAGAAAACTTCCCTATGAAAAACGCAAGGCTTTGTACGGCTACGGGTTTATATCCCTGTGGCTTGTCGGAACGGTTTTCTTCTTTCTTATCCCACTGATAAAATCCCTCTGGTACTCTTTCAACGAAGTATCAATAGGAACTCAGAAAATGGTGACCGAATGGGTCGGACTCGGCAAGTACGAATATGTTCTCAATGTGGACGAACACTACACGGAATATCTGAAAGATATGCTTGTCGAAACGCTCTGGAAAACTCCTCTTGTACTGATATTTTCGCTGTTTATAGCGGTTATACTCAATCAGAAATTCAAGGGGAGAACCCTCGCAAGGGCAATATTTTTCCTGCCCGTAATAATTGCCACCGGACCTGTATACAAGATAATCAACGGCGATATGAGTTCAACGGGAAATACGGGTGCGGCACAGTTTTCAACCATGTTTTCAACCGATTTGGTGGGAGAGCTTTTGCAGTTTCTCGGCATATACGGTCTCAGCGACAATATGAGCAGTATGATTTCCACAATAGCCGACAATATTTTCGGAATCGTCTGGTCAAGCGGAATACAGATACTTATATTTCTTGCGGCTTTGCAGAACATTCCGCCGTCCGCAAAAGAGGCTGCACAGGTTGAAGGCGCAACGGCATGGGAATATTTCTGGAAAATAACTTTCCCGTATGTAAGCCCTTTTATCCTTGCAAATCTCATATTCACGGTAATAGACTCTTTTACAAGTCCCACAAATACAGTCATGAAACGTATTCTCGCCATGAAAGAGGACTGGAAATTCGGAGAAGCCTCCGCTATGGCATGGATATATTTTCTGATAGTTCTCGGTGCAATAGGACTTATAACCGTCACAGTAAATAAATTGATTTACTATGAAGTAGACTGAGGAGGTGCGGTTTATGGCTGAACTTACAGATATTTTAAAATCCGACAAGCAAAAGCTGAAAGAAAAAAAAGAGGCTCAGAAAATCCGCATAAAAACTATGTCAAGCCGTGAGAGGTCTTATCTCAGGAAAAAAGTCTTTGCCGACAAAATATGGGTTTTTTTCAGGTTTGTGATACTTTTCGGTCTGGGATTCGTTATTCTCTATCCGCTTATATACATGGTAAGCTGTACTTTCAGGGAAAGAACCGATATGAATGACCCTACCGTAATGTGGATTCCGAGAAATTACACGCTCAATATCCTGAAAGAAACAATAGTTGCCATGGATTTCCGGAATACTCTCGAAACAACGCTTGTGCTGAATATAGGCTGTTCTCTGGTTCAGGTAGTATCCTGTGCGATAACGGGATACGGCTTTGCAAGGTTTAAATTCAAGGGAAAAGGTATCTTGTTCGGAATAGTTATCATGATGATACTTGTCCCCACACAGGTCATATCCCTGCCCTTGTATACGCAGTTCAGGTTTTTCGGAATAGGAAACCTGACAATGAATTTAATCGACACAAAAGCGACAATGTATCTGCCTGCACTAACCGCAAACGGAATACGTTCGGGGCTTATGATACTGATATTCAGGCAGTTTTTCAAGGGACTGCCGAAAGAACTCGAAGACGCTGCCTATATAGACGGCTGCGGACCTTTTATGACTTTTGTGAGAGTAATGGTACCAAATGCGGCATCATCATTTCTCACGGTATTTCTTTTCTCTGTTGTGTGGTACTGGAATGACTACTATGTAAGCGCAACTTTTTTCACAAATACAAAGACAATCGCCCTTATGCTCCAAAATCTTGACACGGAACTCAAATTAAGGCTTTTCAATTCCGCAACGGTTGAAATATCTCCCCGTGAACAGATTGTCTGGAAAGAGGCAGGCTGTCTTATGTCAATAATGCCTATTCTCGTGCTTTATACCTGTTTGCAGAAATATTTCACGGAAGGTATCGAAAGAAGCGGTCTTGTCGCATAAAATTTATCTATCACTGATTTTTCAGAGACAGATTATTACAAGTAAGATATAAATAAGCGTGAACTTTGAAGTTCACGCTTATTTTTTTGTGTTCTTTTCTATTTCTTCAAGCACAAGTTTTTCCATGTCACAAAGCAACTTATATCTTGTTTTTTCGGGTGCAGAACGATAAAGATTAATAAGCTGTTTTTCATCTTCGTCCAAATCTGTACGATATTCACCAAAAACAATAAAATCAATTGAAGTATCAAGGCGGTCTGCAAGTTTCATGAGAATGTCTCCTTTCGGAAGCTGTCCCTTTTTCCAGTTTCCTGTACTGCCTGTACTCAACCCAAGTTCTTTCAAAACAGCAGAAATAGATACTCCCTTATTTTCGCATAATTTTTGAAGTCTTATGTAAAACATATAAAAACTCCCCCCTTATTTTGTGCAAAACATAAAATTTCATTTTTATGAGTAAAACCTCTTGACATTTTCATAAAAATGAGTATAATATAATTAAAGAATAAAAAGAACATCTGAAAAAAACAGACAAACACAACTAATTATAATTGTACCACAAAACTTGAATATTTGCAATTTATTTTTATTAAATTGATATAATTAAAAGTATATGGCTTGTTCGTATAAACTTTTAAAATAAATAAAAGGGGGTATGAGTATGATTTCAGCAGGCGCATTTTTAGGATTTAGTATATGCTGGAGTGTTGGATCTGTTGCATTCGCTGGTCATGTTGCTGGTTGGTGGTGATTAATCAAACTAACCTAAGTAAGGAAACAAAATAATCAAAACTCCCGACACGGATAAGCCGTATCGGGAGTTTTTTCATATTTCCAGACCGAAACTTATTGAGAGTGCTGTATTGACCTTGTTCATCGAACGCAGGTCAAGCTCTCCCATTTTGTCACGCAGACGCTTTTTGTCTATGGTGCGTATCTGTTCAAGCAAAACTATGCTGTCCTTTGCAAGACCGCACTTATCCGCCTGTACTTCTATATGCGTGGGCAGATGATTCTTGTCACGCTGACTTGTTATTGCGGCGGCTATGACGGTCGGGCTGTGCTTGTTGCCGACATCATTCTGAACGATAAGTACAGGTCTTATTCCGCCTTGTTCAGAACCCACAACGGGGCTTAAATCCGCATAGTAGATTTCTCCTCTTTTTACCGGCATAATATCTGTCTCCCAATAATTTATTTGCATATACTGCTGATATTATTATTGACAGCATAATTATTTTTATACTGTCCCGTTTATTATATGCAGATAATTATTTTGGGGATAATACTTAAATGATAATATGTCAGACCTTTGCATCATACCAGCTTTCGCCCGTGTTTACATCAACGACAAGCGGAACTTTCATTTCATGTACATTCTGCATTTCTTCCCTGAGAATTTCCGCACAGCGTTCCGCACAGGAAATATCCGATTCTATGATAAGTTCGTCATGAACCTGCAATATCAACTCCGCATTGAGATTCTCGGCTTTAAGCCTTTTATAGACGTTTATCATGGCGATTTTTATTAAGTCTGCGGCTGTACCCTGAACGGGGGTATTCATGGCGATTCTTTTTCCTGCCGCCTGTGCGACTTTATTTGACGATAAAATTTCGGGTATGCGTCTTTTGCGTCCGAACATTGTTGTAACGATTCCTGTTTCCTCGGCATTTTTAACGGTATTGGTCATAAATTCGTCAACTTTGGGATATTTCGCAAGATAGTCTTTTATATACTGCTTGGCTTTTTTGAGAGTTACGCCTATATCTTTTGAGAGGGAAAATGCGCCTATACCGTAGATTATTCCGAAATTGACGGCTTTTGCGGCACTTCTCATTTCGGGAGTAACCATTATTGCAGGCATATCGAAAACCTGTGAGGCGGTCTGTGTATGGATATCCTCACCCGAAAGAAAAGCTTCCGTCATGTTCTTGTCACCGCAGAGATGCGCCATAACACGCAGTTCTATCTGGCTGTAATCGGCATCGACAAGGATTTTTCCCTTTTCCGCCGTGAAAAATTTTCTCATCTGCGAGCCGAGTTCTGTTCTTACGGGGATATTCTGCATATTCGGTTCAGTTGAAGAAATTCTTCCCGTTCTTGTTTCGGTCTGTCTGAAAGATGTATGGATTTTCCCGTCAGATGATACTTTATCGAGCAGACCCGTGACATAAGTCGATGTAAGCTTTGTATACTGACGGTATTTGAGGACGTTTTCTATTATGGGAGAATATCCACGGAGTTCTTCAAGGGCTTCCGCATTTGTTGAATATCCGCTTTTTGTTTTCTTCATGGCAGGCAGTCCCATTTCTTCAAACAGGACAACTCCAAGCTGTTTCGGGGAGGATATATTAAATTCGTGACCTGCTTCTTCATAGATTTCCTTTGTGATTTCTTCCGTCATTTTTGATATCTTTTCGCCGAATTTCTTAACGCCGTCCTGATTTATGGTAATTCCGTGGTGTTCCATTGAGGCGAGAACTTCCGTCAGGGGCATTTCTATATTTTCAAGCAGACAGGTCATTCCCTGATTTTCTATTTCGGAACGCAGTTTTTCGGATAATCTTTTTATTGAAACAAGGTCTGCATATTCACCGTTTTCGGAACAATAATGTATTCCGTATTCTCCGCAGAGTTTATCGACAGCATAATCAACAGCGGAACTGTTCAGCAGATATCCGCAGATTTCAATATCTGTTTTCAGGTTTTTCAATACGGTATTATGAATCAATGCCCAGCGGTAATGTGGTTTTGCACAGACTGTTGATTTCTCACATTCAGATTCAAAAAACAAACATATTATATTTTCGTCCGAGCTTGTATATATATTTTCCCCGTCACGGACAGAGAGTTTCCCGTCCCTGAAAATATAGTCGGCTTGTGCAAGGGAGAATATTGTATTTTCGTCAAGTTCCGATATTTTCGGTTCTATGGGATTATATTCTTCTTCTTCGACTTTCGGGGAATATACGGCTATATTCATTTTCTCCATAAGCTTGAACATTTCAAGACTTGTAAGCAGCTTGCTTATGCCCTCGTTGTCGGGAGAGGATATTTTATAATTGTTAAGGTCATTGTCTATGGGTACATCACGCACAATAGTTGCAAGCCATTTGCTTTCCTTTGCGGATTCCCTGCCTTCGTCAAGCTTTGACTTAACGCCTTTTGAAAGGTCTGAGCCTTCAAAATTTTCATAAAGGTTTTCAATGGTCTTGTATTCCCGTATGAGAGTTTCGGCAGTTTTCTTTCCTATTCCCGCAACTCCCGATATATTGTCGGAGGAATCTCCCATAAGTGCCTTAAAGTCTATAAGATTTATCGGTTCAAAACCGTATTCGTCAAAAAATTTTTGACAGTCATAAATATCGGTCTTGACATTCGCAGAGAAAATTATCTTTACTTTTTCGTCAATAAGCTGAAAACAGTCTTTGTCACCCGTCAGCACAAAACATTCGTTGTTGCTGTCGGAACACATTTTCGAGAGAGTGCCGAGAATATCGTCTGCCTCATAGCCCTCACATTCAACAACTTTTATTCCCATAAGATTGAGAAGATTTTTTATAATCGGCATTTGCTGTGCGAGTTCATCGGGCATTTTTTTTCGGTTAGCCTTGTAAGTTGATACTGATTTGTGCCTGAATGTAGGTTTTCTCATGTCAAAGGCAACCGCAGCGGAATCGGGCTTTATTTCGGAAAAAATTTTAAGATATACATTCATAAAACCGAATACTGCACCTGTCGGTATTCCGTCTTTATTTGTAAGAGGTGCTTTTATCGCATAAAAAGCACGGTTCATAAGGCTGTTTCCGTCTATTGCAAGAAATTTCATAGGTATTCCTCCAAAAATAAGTATATTTTTATTATAACATAAGGCAGTTAAAATAGCAAGTATGACGAATAAATTATTTGCTTTATATTCGCCTTGACAATTGTCCCTGCGTTGTGATATAATTTCTATGAATCAGGCGAAATCTTAAACAAGCCACAAAAGGCAAAATCTGACGATTTTAAATAGGGGGGCTTGGGGGGACAAAGCCGCCCCTTGACACAATGAACGAGAAAATCTTTGATTTTTGAGTGAATGTGTCAAGCCCAAAAGGGCGGCTCCCCCCATTCAAAATAATAGGCAAGCCACGAAAGGCAAAATCTGACGATTTCAGATAAGGAGACTATCATGGAAGAAAATAAATTACCCATACAAGAGGACAGCGTTTTCGGAAGCGGTCACGAAAATTTCTTCACTGACCCAGCCGTTGACGAAAAAACCAAAACTGCCGTTTCTCAGGCAAGCGAAATTTATCTGATTATAAAACAGCTCATCGAACAGAAAGAACAGGAATGGAAATTACTCGGTGGAAAAACTCCCCTCGCCGTCCTGCTCCGAAACGATATTTTTGAACTCGGTGCGTTTCTGTCAGCACTTTCGGGCGGATTCGGAAATTATACCCTTACAGTCCTTAACGGAATATGTGCGGTTGACGGATATATGGCAGGCAACAGAAAATTTGTCGAATATGTCGAAAACCTCGGTTTCGGAGAATTAATCGAGACTCATTCCTCGTCACCCGAAACAGAAAAGGCTCTCAACGCTTTTACCGACAGAAAAACAGGTTTCCTTGACGCTCTCACAAAGTTTCAGGACAATGACGATATTTCCATGATTTATTTCATGTACGGCAGTCTTATAACTACCGAGGGAAATATCCTCCACGAAGCAAGCCGGACTATACAGTCAACTGTCGGCTGGAATAATTACCTTAAAACTCAGTACACCGTACTTGCGGAACATCTCACGGGTTCTGCGGGCAAGGAATTTGATAAAGTCCTTTTCCCGTATCTTCAAAAAATAAATGACGAAATGAAAGAATATATGAAATAAATGCTTGCATTATTTATTCCCCTGTGATATAATGATGTTTATGAACAGCCGTAATACGGCAGAATGGAGATATTTATGAAGAAAAAAATCACAACCGCAATTTTTTCAGCTTTTTCAACGGCAGTAACAGCGTCTTACTTTGCGCTTAATGCTTTCGCTGAGGAGGCAGCAGACGCAGCACAGCAGCCTGCTATGGGTTCAACCGTTACAACCCTTATACTTCCGCTTGTTATCGTTTTTGCGCTCATGTATTTCATGCTTATCCGTCCCCAGAAAAAACAGGAACAGGAACTCAAAAATATGCAGAACAGTCTCGAAATAGGTGACGAAATTGTCACCCGTGACGGAATTATAGGCATGGTTGTCCGCATAGGAAAAGACAGCATTGTTGTCGAAACAGGCGGCGACAGAAATAAAATCCGCCTTAAAACTTGGGCTGTTGCCGAAAACGTAACCGCTAAGGAAAGAATGGCTGCAAATGCCCCCAAAAAAGAAAATCCCCTCGCAGCAGCAGGGCTTTCCAATGAGGCTGATACAAAAAAATCAAAAAAGAAAAAAGAAGATTCCGAGGAATAATAATACAAGCCTCCGAATAGAATTTTAAAAAGTTCTGTTCGGAGGTTTTTCATGCGCCGTAAACATATAAATATTCACGCAAACAAAATATCAAGCATATTGCTTTCGGTTCTGATTTCATCGGTTATTGTAACAGTCTGCTGTGTATTTTTTTCTTTCATAACGTCTGCCTTTATTAAAAATATGAAATTTTCCGTATTTTTTTCTTTTGCCTCATTGATTACAGGCTGTTGTGCAGGCACTTACATATGCGGAAAATACCGCCGTAAATCAGGGCTTTTATGCGGTACAGCCACAGGAATAACATTATATTTAATCATATGCGTTACAGATATTATCTGCTTTGAAAGAATCCCCGATATAAAAAAACTCCTCCTGCTTGCCCTTGCGGGTGCAATAGGAGGAGTGGCAGGCGTTAATTCAAAACGCCCGAAAAATTTAAGGGATTAGAAATTGCCCGATGTATCTTCCATGAGCATAAATTCTATGTCGTAATACTGAACTTCCTTGTCTTTTGTGACATTGGCGCACTTGGCAGGTACTTTGTCGCCTGCCTTATATTTTGCGCTTATGGTGTCATAGAGTTCATTATAGTTCTGAACGGGCTTTCCGTCAATTTCAGTTATGAAGTCGCCCTTTTTGAGTTTTGTTTTTGCAATATCGCAGTCCTCGCTTATGTCAATGATATAAATGCCCTTGAAATCTTTCGGCAATTCATATCCGAGGTCTGATTCTATAACTTCAATCTGTTCTGCGCTGTCCATACCCGTGAGGGTTATGCCTATCCTGAAACGTCCCGACATATAGCCCTGGTCGATAAGTTCTTCAATTATGGGCTTTACAGCGTTTATTGTTATCGCAAAGCCGAGCCCCTCATAACTGCTGCTGACATATTTTGAAGATGTGATTCCTATGACCTGACCGTACATATTGACGAGTGCGCCTCCCGAATTTCCCGGGCTTATAGCGGCATTTGTCTGTATACATTCCATTTCAAAGCCTGTTGAATCACTTCTTATCTTACGCTTTACGGCTGAAACTATTCCGTCCGTCACGGAGCTTGTAAGTCCTGCGGGGTTTCCTATTGCAATAACCTGCTCCCCCACTATGACTTCATCGGAATTTCCGAGAATTGCGGGAGTAAGTTCCGATGAGGAAACTTTTATGACGGCGATATCCGTTTTTGAATCCCTGCCGATTATTTTTGCGTCAAGGATTTTTCCGTCAACAGTATGAATCGTGTGATAGCCGTCAGCCTTTAAAACATGGGCATTTGTGACAATATAGCCGTCCTTTGAAAGCACAACTCCCGAACCTGTTCCGTGGAGTTCTTTTTTCATGGAATCGCCGTAGGCATAAATTTCAACGATAGAAGACTTTACGGCTGCGGCTGCGCCTTCCGTTGTATACTTTCCGTTCTCGTCAACAAAATTTTTAAGGTCGTTTGCACCTTCGGGCTTTGCATTCTGGTAAAGAACGATATGTTCATTCGGAATCATATTCTGAATATTGCCCACGCCTTTTCTTATATCGGAAACTATGCCGTATACCGCAAGGACAGCGGAAATAACAAATACAAGGGCGGCAAGGACAAAAGTCCCACGTTCACGCCTTGCTCTTATTAATTTTTCTCTGCGTTCCTCGGAAGCTTTCATGGCATCGGCTTCGGCTCTGTCGAAATCGCTTACTCCGACAGGTTCATAATAGGGATTATAAACGGGACGGGGCTGAGGTGTCCCCGAATCATATGACGGATTGTTATTCTCCGTAAAATTTCTGTCTTCGTCCATAAAACACTCCTTTATAATTATTTTTTGCTTACAGTGTTCTGTCTTGGGTCTTCGGGTATCTGAATCTGAAACTCGGTATACTGACCGTAAACGCTTTTAACTACTATATTTCCGTTATGGAGATGTACAATTTTTCTTGAAATTGAAAGACCCAGACCAAGACCCGTTGTATCTTTTCCCCTTGATGAATCCGTCTTGTAAAATCTGTCAAAAACCTGCTGTATTTCGGAATTTTTAAGACCCTCTCCCGTATTTCTTACGCCTACCGTGCATATGCCGTCTTTTTTCTCGAAAGTAAAGGAAAGCGTTCCGCCGTCATTTACGAATTTAACGGCATTTTCAACGAGGTTGTAAATTACCTGCTGCATGAGGTCAGCGTCAACTACTGCCATAAGCCTGCTGCTGTCAAGTTCTTCAAGCTGTAAATGTTTATCCTCTATTTTTTTCTCAAACATGAGGACTATCTGAATAACAAGGTCTGTGAGGTTTGTTTCCCTGAAATTCGGTGTCAGTGTTCCCGATTCAAATTTTGTCATATTGAGCATTGAGCTTATAAGCATACGGAGTCTCTGAATTTCCTTTGAAACAAGGACAAGATATTCTGTCTGCTTTGATTTTTTGATAGTACCGTCAAGTATTCCGTCAACAAATCCGCCTATTGTTGTCATAGGGGTTCTTAATTCGTGGGAAACATTTGCGATAAAGGTCTTGCTTGTTTCCTCGCTTGTTTCAACATCTGCGGCAAGGGAGTTTATATGTTCGGCAATATCCCTGAGCATTTCGGGCTTGTCGGTAGTAATTTTCTCCGAAAAATCTCCCTTTGCGTATTTTTCGCATATTTCGTGAAATTCGTTTTCATACTCGGAATATTTGCGTATCTTATTTCTTATGATGAGATAAGCGGAGAAAACTCCCACGGAAGCGACAATGACATAGATAAGGGCGATTTTAAGGCTGAATATATCTATATCGTCAACATCACCGTAAACAAGGACATATGCCGCAGAAGGCTGTGAAACGCCGTCTTTCAGCAATATTTTTGAACCGTAAAGCAGATAGGGTTCATTTGAGGATATAACCGCAGTATTGAGATGCAAATACACATCATCATCAATGATTTTCATAAATTTTTTATCAAGGCTTGACGATTTTTCTGTTTCCGATATCAGGCATTTTCCTTCCTTGTCGTAAACATTCAGCATAAAGCCGTGGAGTTCCTTTATATTGCGCTGAAATGCAAGGATATCGTCCGTAATGACAGTGCCGTCCTTTTTGTATTCGTCTTTTATGCAGTTTATGAACAAATCGCCTGTTGATTTTAGTTCTTTGAGTTTTTCCTTTCTGAAAGCATAGGAGGCAAAACTAACCGTAACTATGCCCGATATGACGGCAACGAAAATAATGAGAAAAAGCGTATATCTTGAAATTCTGTAATATGTACTTTTCTGGCTGTCCAATATATCATCTCTTTTCGTTCACGGGAAAACCCGTGAAAAATCAGGTTTATATAATTCAAGGCGGAAAAAATCCGCCCTGAAATATTATTCGTCCTCTTCGGCTTCAAACTTATAGCCTACGCCCCAAACGGTTTTCAAAGCCCATTTTTCAGAAATGCCTTCAAGCTTCTCACGCAGTCTCTTTATGTGTACATCTATTGTTCTTGAATCTCCGTAGTATTCAAATCCCCATACTTCATCGAGAAGCTGGTCACGGGTATAGACCCTGTTGGGGTTTGACGCAAGGTAGAAAAGGAGTTCAAGTTCTTTCGGCGGAGTATCTATAACTTTTCCGTTTACTTTGAGTTCATATCTTGTCATATTCACGCAAAGCTTATCATAGCGCACTTCTTTTATTTCGGGTTCTACGTTTATATTTCCGACACGCCTTGTAACGGCATTTATACGGGCAATAACTTCCTTTGCGTCAAAGGGCTTTACGATATAATCGTCCGCACCGAGTTCAAGACCGATAACCTTGTCGATAGTTTCTCCCTTTGCGGTAATCATTATTATCGGAACATTTGATTTTTTTCTTATTCTGCGGCAGACCTCCCAGCCGTCAATGCCGGGGAGCATTATGTCAAGCAGAACCATATCTGGATTAAGGGCGTTGAATTTTACAACAGCCTCCTCGCCGTCATGTGAGAGAATAACGCTGTATCCGTCCTTTTCGAGATAAAGTCTGAGCAGGTCGCATATATTCTTATCATCGTCCACTATAAGAACTTTCAAACTTTTTTCGTTTGCCATTTTATTACCTTCTTTCTCTGCATAATATGATGCATACTGTCAATTTTATTATAACTCATATTGTCCAAATTGTCAATTAAAAATCAACAAATTCTTACCAAAAATTAATTAAAGAAAATATTTTTATGATTATTATTAAAATTATTTTGTTATCCTGTTATATCTTTGTCAAAAAGGCGCAGGGTATCGACACGCAAAGAATGGTTTTCGGGATTTTTCAGTTCGGGGTCGTCACGGAGAATCTCCTCCGCACAAATCTTTGCTTTTTCCATGAGTTCGGCATTGCAAGCGATATCGGCAATTTTAAGGGGCGGAAGTCCGTGCTGTGCGCTCCCGAAAAAATCTCCCGGACCTCTCATTTTCAAATCTTCCTCGGATATTTTAAAGCCGTCAGCCGTTGAGGACATAATTTTCATGCGTTTTATGCAGTCATCGGAATTATTGTCCGTTATGAGTATGCAGGTGCTTTCAAATTCTCCACGCCCCACACGCCCTCTTAACTGGTGCAACTGTGAAAGTCCGAATCTTTCGGCATTTTCTATAACCATAACTGCCGCATTGGGAACATCTACACCGACTTCAACGACAGTTGTGCAGATAAGAGCCTTGATTTCGCCGTCACGGAATTTTTTCATTACTTCTTCTTTTTCGGAGGATTTCATTTTTCCGTGGAGAAGGGCTGTCGTATAGCCTTTAAGGTCTTGTTTTTCGGCATTTTCGGCATAGGATTTAATGGCAAACAAATCGCTTTCGCTGTCCTCAATCATGGGGCATACAACATAAGCCTGCCTGCCCTCGTCAAGTCTTTCACGGACGAAATTAAATGCACGGTGGCGGAGTTTTCCTGTCACGGCATAAGTTTTAACGGGCTTTCTGCCTTTCGGCATCTGAGTTATTACCGATATATCCAAATCACCGTAGATAATCAAAGCAAGGGTTCTCGGAATGGGAGTTGCAGACATTACAAGCTTATGCGGAGAATCTCCCTTTTCGGCAAGCGCAGTTCTCTGATTCACACCGAAACGGTGCTGTTCATCTGTTATTACAAGCGCAAGATTTTTGTATTCAACATCTTTCTGTATTACGGCATGAGTTCCGACAATTACATCTATTTCCCCCGAAAGTATCTTTTCGCAGAGGATTTTTTTATTTTTCGCAGTCAGCGAACCCGTAAGCAGACAGGTTTTAAGACCGAACGGTTCAAGGAATCCCGAAAGCGTTTTGTAATGCTGTATGGCAAGAATTTCGGTAGGTGCCATAAGTGCCGACTGCAAACCGTTTTTCGCCGTGAAATAACAGGCTGCGGCTGCAACAGCGGTTTTTCCGCTTCCTACATCGCCCTGCAAAAGTCTGTTCATGGGAATATTTCTGCACAAATCACAAAGTATTTCCTTTACGGCTTCGTTCTGTCCGTCCGTGAGTTCAAAAGGCAGACCGTTAAAAAATTCCTTGATTTCTGTTTTTTCGTCCATTTTAAAGGCTGTGCTTCTGCGTGTGCGTGTTCTCATAACGGACATTCCGAGCTGTAATTTCAGAAGTTCATCAAAGGCAAGCCTTTCCCTTGCAAGCTGTGCGGTTTCGGGACTTTCGGGAAAATGAATATGTTCAAGTGCCTTCATAAGAGGCATTAATTTATATTTTGTCATAATATTTTCCGAAAGCGTTTCAAAAGGTTCGGACTTCATAATATTTACAGCCTGACGCATATTTGTTCTTATCATTACAGACGTAAGCCCCTGAGTGAGTTTATATACGGGCTGAATCATATTTATATCATTTTCCTGTATATATACGGGGGAATGTATTTCCCTGCTGACATAGCCGTCCGTAACTTTTCCGTACATATAATAAGTTTCTCCCTCTTTAAGGGCATGAAAAGCATATACGTTGTTGAACATAACTATAATTATATTGTCTGTGCCGTCTGTTGCAACGGCTTTGCAGACAACAAGCTTGCTTCTTACCGCTTTCGGAGTAGTTTTCCTTGTGACAGTCAGTTTAAGAAAACAAAATTCATCGGGGTCTGCCTGTGCTATGGGAATATATTTTCCGAAATCCATATAAGAGCGTGGAAAATGATATATAAGTTCATAAGGGGTATTTATACCGAGTTTGCGGTATTTTTCACCTCTTGCCTTTCCAACGCCTTTAAGATATTCTATTTCACTGAATAAATTAGCTGCCATTGTCTCACTTCTCTCATAAAGTATATTATTATTATAAATAGAATTATTGTTTCTGTCAAGCGTTTAATATTTTTCCTTTAATTATTCTATTGACAAATCCGTGAATTATATCTATAATTTTATTATAACAATATAAATTATTCTCAGGGGGAATTGGTATAAATACGCCTATATATGATTTTCTTTTAAAATATTCATCATCTGATATTCTCCGCTGTCATATGCCGGGACATAAGGGAAAATTTCAGGATTTGAAAAATATCTGCAATATTGACATTACGGAAATAAAAGGCGCAGACAGCCTTTTTGAAGCCGACGGAATAATTTTACAGAGCGAAAAAAATATGTCAGGGCTTTATAATACTGCGGGGAGTTTCTATTCCGCAGGCGGTTCAACTCTCTGTATTCAGGCTATGCTTGCGGCTATGAAATTTGAAAACAGAAAAATTATAGCCGTCCGAAATGTTCACCGTGCATTTTTAAATGCCGTTGCTTTGCTCAACCTTGATGTTATATGGCTTATGCCCGAATATAAATGCGGACTGCTTTCGGGAGAAATAAACATTGACGAGACAGAAAATTTACTGAAAAAATATCCCTCATCATGCCTTTATGTAACATCTCCCGACTATACGGGAAAAACCGCAGATATTAAATTATTATCGGAAATCTGCCATAAATATGACAGTGTGCTTATTGTTGACAATGCACACGGGGCGCACCTGCATTTTCTCCCCGAAAGTATTCACCCGATATATCTTGGGGCGGATATTTGCTGTGATTCAGCACATAAAATGCTTCCTGCACTGACAGGGGCGGCAGTCCTGCATACATCATCTGAAAAATATGCAAAAGTCCTGAAACAGTATATGAGCATTTTCGCCTCAACAAGCCCGTCATATCTGATTATGGCATCTCTTGACCTGTGCAACAAATATATATCCGAAAATATCAGGGAGGATATAAAGAATAATCTTACATTTATAAAAGATTTTAAAAATAAGAGGAATGTTAAATTCGCTGACGGTGAACCTTTTCATATAACGCTGAAAGCCTCAGAATCAGGGTACAACGGAAATCAAATCGCCGAATATATGCGTATTAACGGCGTTGAATGTGAGTATTCCGATAATGATATTGTAATATTTCTAATGTCTCCGCTTAATGAAATTGAAGATTACAAAAAGCTTTCGGAATGTTTAAACAAAAGTTTAACATCTGCTGAAAAACATGAAATAATATCCCCCGAATTTTCAATGCACCTCCCGAAAAAAGCTTTGTCAGTGAGAAAAGCCGTATTCTCGGAATCTGAGGAAATACCTGTTGAAAACTCCCTCGGAAGAATTTGTGCGTCCGTGAAAGTTCCCTGTCCGCCTGCTGTGCCGATTGTCGCAAGCGGTGAAATTATAGACGAATCCTGCATAAATATTTTCAAAAAGTATGGCATTTCTTCCGTAATTGTGGTAAAATAATAAGAGCCGCTGTTTTTCAACAGCGACCCTGCGGATTATTCGTCATCATTGATATATTCAAGTATATCCCCCGGCTGACAGCTTAAAGCCTTGCATATTGCATTTAATGTTGAAAAGCGTATTGCACTGACCTTTCCTGTTTTCAGCTTTGATAAGTTTACATTACTGACACCCACACGTTCGCTGAGTTCATTAAGGCTTATTTTTCTGTCTGCCATAACACGGTCAAGTCTTAAAATTATTGACATATAATCACTCCTTATAAAGTTTCGTCCGACTGCTGTTGAAGCTGTATGCCGTATGCGAATATATTTATTACCATGATGATGACCAGTACAAGAAGTGCCATTGAAAGAAGTGAACCGTTTGCAACTCCGCCGATTACTGCAAGAGGTATAAGTGAATAGCCGAATTTTTTCATCTTGTTTATTATTTCCTCTGTGAAAGGTGTTTCGCATTTTTCAATAGCCTTTGCAAGTGATGCGGCAAATCCGAAAACTATTGCCATACATATAACTTCAAGCATTGCCGATACTGTTTCAAATGTAATTTCCTTTATTATTTCATCTTTGCTTAACTGTGAGAAATCGCCTTTGAGATTTATTTCAGCCTTGTTTTCATCAATTTCAACTATCTCATAATCAAGGGAGATAAAATCGTCAATTTTGATTTTGTCATTTTCAATAACGCCCTCAGCGTTCATGATATCTTCCGCATTTCCCTCGTTTATGGGCATACCGCTGAAATCCATTTCAATTTTTGCGTCTGCGTTGCCTGTGATTCTGATTCTGTCGGTAGGTATCATTCTTACGAATACCAGCGTACCCAAAAGGCATACTGCACCGATTATGCAGAATACCATAGCGATTCTGCTGATTATTCTGCAAGCCTTGCCCAAACCGTTGATTGTTTTAATATTTTTGTTCTCCATAATTAATTCCTCCGTTGAGTATTTTTTCCTTTCGGCAATTATATGATAGCACATAAATTTACGTTTGTCAATAGTTTTTTATCGAATAACATTAAATTTTATACGTTTGCACATAAATAATTATCGTTTTGCATATTCTGCCTGTGCAGTTTTGACAACAAATATTTATCGTTAAACATTAAAAAATCAATCAGAAACATAAAATATATAAGGTGAACAACATGAATAAGATTTACGGAAACAAAATTCTGCTTTCCACCCTGAAAAATATGATTAAAAATAACCATACGGCAAATTCCGTTATAATTTTCGGAGAAAAAGGGAGCGGAAAAAAATTAATTGCTGACTACTATGCAAATATGCTCCTCTGCGAAAATCCTGCGGACGGCTGTCCCTCGGTGTGTGTTCCTCATGCAGAAATTTTTCAAACGGAAATCACCCCGATGTGAAATATGTCGAAACAAGCGGAAAACTCGAAGGCTATTCCGTGGATACAATAAGGGATATAATAAGTGATGCCTTCATAAAGCCAAATAACAGGACAGGCAGAAAAATTTATATTTTCCGTGACTGCAACAATATGGATTCAAGACCGCAGAATATGCTGCTTAAACTCGTTGAAGAACCCCCCGAATATGCTTTCTTTATATTCACTGCGGAGTCAAAATATGAATTTCTGCCGACAATTTTATCAAGATGTATCTGCCTGACAACATCGCCGTGTACCGAAGAAGAAGTTAAAAATGCCCTTGTCGGATACGGTTTTCCTGACGGAGAAATAAATTCCGCCGTTAAATCTTTTCACGGAAATACGGGTATGTGCATTGATTATATCACAGATGATAACCTGCGGAAACAAGTTGATTTGACAAAACTAATCTGTAATAGTATAATAAGAAAAGATGAATATACTCTCAATTCTGCATTGTATTCAGTCGGAAGCGACAGGAAAAATATTCTTTCGGTTCTTTCAATGCTTGATAAAATCATGAGAGACTGTGCCGTCCTGAAATGCGACAAAAATGCGGAGAATATAGGCTGCTGCCGTGAAAGTGCGGAAAGGCTTTCGCTTATGCTTACCGCAAATCAGGCGGAAAAAATTCACAGAAATATAGAAAATGCACGAAATGCACTGAGATTCAATATAAATGCACCGTTGCTTCTCTCTGCGCTTTGTGCGGAAATTATTGATACTGCAAGGAGCTGAATATGAAAGAAATAGTTGGAATACGCTTTAAAAGCGTGGGAAAAATATATTATTTCTCCCCCGAAGATATACAGGCAAAAGTCGGAGATATGGCTATTGTCGAAACAGTAAGAGGAATTGAATGTGGTGAAGTCGTTATCGCAAACAGGGAAATTGACGACAGTCAGTTTAATTCCCCTCTCAAACCCATAATAAGACTCGCTGACGAAAAAGATTTGGAAAACGTCAGAAAAAACAAACAGCGTGAAAAAGAGGCTTTTAAAATCTGTGAGGAAAAAATCCGCTCACGCAAACTTAAAATGAATCTTGTTGACGTTGAATGTACTTTTGACAATAACAAGCTTTTGTTTTACTTTACTGCGGAAAGCCGTGTCGATTTCCGTGAACTTGTAAAAGACCTGGCATCTGTTTTCAGGACAAGAATAGAATTAAGACAGATAGGTGTAAGAGATGAGGCAAAAGTCCTCGGCGGTCTCGGAATCTGCGGACGGGAATTTTGCTGTAAAAGCTATATGGGAGATTTCCAGCCCGTATCAATAAAAATGGCAAAGGAACAGGGACTTTCACTCAATCCCACCAAAATTTCGGGAACTTGCGGAAGGCTTATGTGCTGTCTTAAAAATGAACAGAACGCTTATGAGGCTCTCTTAAAGATAACTCCCAAAGTAGGTGCTATCGTTGTAACCCCTGACGGCGTAAAGGGCAAAGTTGAGGATTCAAACCTCATAACAGGAAAACTCCGCATTAAAACCGAAAAATCAGAAGTCCCCGTTACCCTCGACAGAAGTGAAGTAAAACTCCTCAAAGATGCCGAAATAAAAGTAAACCGTGAGGAACTTAAAGCACTCAAAAAACTTGAGGACAAATAATATGAAAATTAATTATGCAAAAATTCTTGATGATAAAATCGAAGAATTAAAAAAATCAGGCGAAAAGCCTGTATTGCTTCTTCATGCCTGCTGTGCGCCCTGTTCAAGCCATACCCTGACTGTACTGCATGAGTATTTTGATGTAATATTATACTTCTTCAATCCGAATATCTCCCCCGAAGAAGAATATATTTACCGCCTTAACGAATTAAAAAGGCTTGTTTCCGAAATGAATATGAATATAGATGTGATAAGTGAAGAATATGACCCTGAGCCTTTCTATGAACTCGCAAAGGGTCTTGAAAATCTCCCCGAAAGAAGCGAAAGATGCAGAAAATGTATAACCTACCGACTGAGAAAAACTGCGGGAAAAGCTAAAAGTATCGGTGCGGATATGTTTACCACCACTCTCACAATAAGCCCGCACAAAGACTGTCAGTTTATAAATCAGTGCGGAAAGAATATATCTGAAATATACGGCGTTGAATATCTTTATTCCGATTTCAAAAAGCATGACGGATATAAACATTCTATCGAACTCTCAAAGGAATATAACCTGTACAGACAGAATTACTGCGGCTGTATATACAGCAAGGAGAATAATAATAAACATGGGTAAAGAATTAAAAACCAACGCTATGCGTTTTCTCGACAAAAATAAAATAGACTATGAAATAAAAGTTTATCAATGCGATGAGTTTATTGACGGAATAACCGTTGCAAATGCTCTTGGTCAGCCATTGGAAGAAACTTTCAAAACTCTTGTCGCAAAAGGAAAATCAGGAAATTATTACTGTTTCCTGATACCTGTCGCCCTCGAACTCGATTTGAAAAAAGCCGCTAAAAGCGTGGAAGAAAAATCTGTGGAACTGATTCATGTGAAAGATATAAACAAAATCACAGGCTATGTGCGTGGGGGCTGTACTCCCATAGGCATGAAAAAACAGTTTATGACAGTTGTTCATAATTCCGCTGAAAATCTGCCTTTGTTCTACATAAGCGGCGGAAGAATCGGCACACAGATAAGGCTTTCCCCTCAGAAGCTTATCAGTGCAATAAGAGGCAAATTTAATAATATTATTTTAATACAAGGTGAATAAAATGGATTATTCAATGCTGAGACAAATTCTTATGACATATAACTGGAACGGCGGTTTTGAGATACCCAAACGCATACTCTGCGAACCTGCCTGCGACCTTGCGCTTGCTATGGAGATATTTTATCTTTGTGACGGCTACGGTTATTTTCTCAACAGCAACTCAGGCTCAAAAGAATGGCTTGATTTTATAAGCAGACTCTATGGTGATATAATTGTCGGAAAATATCACGAATCCGAAAATCACTATGAAATACCGCTGACAGAATCACAGAAATTAAAAATGAAAGAAAACAAAATACCTAAGATATTTCTTGAAGATATATAAACAGAACAATGCCGCAAGCTCTTGCCTGCGGCTATGTTCTTGAAAAGGTGTGGTATATGTAACGCCCGGAGGTACAGGGGCGCAGAAACGGTTTTAAACAGCATACACTTCGGGAACTTTCCCCATTCCCCGAAATATTTTTCTCTCTCTGCTGTAATTATATTATAGCCTATATTTCAGGAATTTGCAATAACAGGCTTATTTCAGTTGTAATACAAATCAGTGATATAAGTTACATATTTGTAACAAAATTTAACCTTTTACTGCGTTAAACTGTTTTTTATATATCTGTGTGAAAATCTGCGAAAATATAAGAAAACACGAAAAAATCAAAGATATACCCAAAAAAATACAGATTTTAGGCTAAAATTATCAAAAGACGATATTTGCAGTTCGCATGAACTTATGATATAATCATTTTATCGTCAGAAAGGAGTTTTTGAACATGAACAGACTCATACCTGCAACTACCATAAAATACAACGAAAGTATCAGGAACTCGGCTTTTGACGCTGTTTCTCCCGTACTCGAAGCAACAGGAGGACTTACTCTCTCTCAGCTTTCAAAACTCACAGGGCTGGAAGGTTCAACCATTCAGAACTGGATAAAGCGTGGCTGGGTTCCCTCAACAAAAGGGAAAAAATATTCCGAATGCCAGATACTCCGCATACTGCTTATAAATATGCTGAGAGGTGCTATGAAACTCGAAAATATAATAAAACTTATGACATATATAAACGGTGACGTTGAGGATACTTCCGATGACATAATTGAAGAAACTCTGCTGTATAACAGCCTTTGCAGAATTATTTTCACCGTTGAGGAAGAAAGCGCATTCGACAGCAATTCCGTCAGGGAACTTGTTGCCCGTGAAATAGAAAACGCTGCCGACAGCATCAAGGACGAGCATAAACTCAAAAAAGCCATGTTCGTAATGGTTATGGCTTACAGAAGCGCCTGCATAAAATCCGAAATGGAAGAAGCCCTCTCGGATATACTTTCGGAAATGGAAACTTAATTTAATATGGAGGTACTTATGGTTAAAGAAAAAACAATATTTTGTAAAGATTGTGGACAAAAATTTATACTTTCGGTAGATGAACAGAATTTTTTTATACAAAAAAATCTTGAATTGCCGAAAAGATGCGAAAATTGTCGCAAATTAAGAAAAAATAACCAAACGGTTAAAAGAAATTCTTCAAATGCAACACCTTCTATTCCAAACAAAAATAATACTAATTCTGGTAAATTCAACATAAAAGACATAGGTGCTACAATTCCATGGATTATTATAGCCATGGTAGTTATGATTCCACTGACGATTGTGCTTGCAATTTTTGTTTTTGCTGCTGCTCATATGACTACTATTTTAGTTGGCGGAGCAATTATCATAGCTCTTATCGGTGTTATAGTGTTCATTTTGAAGGAAAGCGATATATTATAGTGAAAGCATACAAAGCTGTATAAAATCCGAAATGGAAGAAGCCCTCTCGGATATACTTTCGGAAATGGAAAATTAATTATCTTAACATTTTTAAAGAAAAGGTGAATTGCCATGGGAAAGAGAAAAAAACATAAACTTTTTTCAGACTTTGATATTGTTGAATTTATAGTTGAATTTATTTTCGGTTTTTTTGACTGAAAACTCATCTGTTAATATAGGGGAATTTTAGGGGAAACGGGCAGACAGACCCGTGAAAAGGCTTTGGGGAAAGCCGAAAAAACGCAGTCTTTTGACTGCGTTTTTTATTAATATAAATTTATAATTCCGAATTTATCGACAGGCTTGCTATTGCGTTAAGGCTTTCATCAGCGGTTATCCCCGCAAGGAAATTATAACTTCCCTGACAGGCTATCATTGCACCATTGTCTCCGCACAAGGATTTTTCAGGCATATAAAACTCAAAGCCGTTTTTCCCACAAGCCTCCGACAAAGCCTCACGCACTCCCGTATTTGTTGAAACACCGCCCGCAAGGGCGATTTTTTTATACCCTAATGTTTTTGCGGCATTTATTGTTTTTTCGGTGAGTATATCCGATATGGCTTTCTGTATGCTTGCCGACAAATCATTTGTATCAAGCTTTATATTTTTCTGTTCCGCATTGTGTATCATGTTAATAACAGAAGTTTTAAGCCCCGAAAAACTGAAATCAAATTCATTTCCCGCAACAGACGGGTGAGGAAGCTTAAATTTTGAAGAATCCCCGTTCTTTGAGGCATTGTCTATATGAACTCCTCCCGGATAGGGAAATCCCATAGCCCTTGCACATTTGTCAAAACATTCGCCTGCGGCATCATCACGGGTGCGCCCCACAACACGAAATTCCGTATAGGATAAAACTTCAATTATATGGCTGTGTCCGCCGCTTGCAACTATGCACAAATAAGGCGGTTCAAGATTTTTGTGTGTGAGATAGTTTGTAGCTATATGACCTGCTATGTGATGCACGGGGATAAGGGGCTTGTTGCAAGCCATTGCAAGAGATTTCGCAAAACTTACTCCCACAAGCAAAGCACCTATCAAGCCGGGGGCATAGGTAACGGCTATTCCGTCAAGGTCGTCAAGAGTTACTTTTGCGTCATCGAGGGCTTTTCTTACAACTCCGAGGATATTTTCGCAGTGCCGTCTTGAAGCTATTTCGGGGACAACTCCGCCGTATTTTCTGTGTTCTTCAATCTGTGTGGAGATAACCGAGGAAAGAATCTCACGGCAGTCCTTCACAACGCTTGCGGCGGTTTCGTCACAAGAACTTTCTATTCCGAGTATAAGCATATTATTTCATTCTCTTTCTCATAACTATTGCATTTTCAGTGGGATTTGAATAAAAGTTTTTCCTTACGGAAAGCCTTTCAAAACCGCATTTTTCATATAATTTTATTGCAGGGGTATTACTCTCACGGACTTCAAGAAAAATTTCCTCCGTGTCATGGGGTATCTGCAATTCAAAAATCTGCATGAGACATTCGGCTATATGTTTTCTGCGGTAATCGGGGTGTACGGCAACGCTTGTTATATCAGCCTCACCGCCTGCGAAATATCCGCATATAAGACCTGCCATTCTTCCCGATGAGGAACAGCACAGGACAATTCCGTTTTCCTTTTCGGCTTCAGACCTGAAAGAATCCGCAGACCAGCCGTCCTCGCCGATACAAAGCTTATCGAGTTCCGAAAGCCTTTCATAAATCTGATTATCGCTTTCGGGGATAACATAATAAAACATACTTTCTTCCATATTACACCACATTCGCAATCATCAACGCATCAGCCGACAAATTATCTTTTTCCGAAATTACCCTCAGATTGAAAACACACTGCTGTTTAAAGGGGAGTGTAACAACGGGGAGCATAAATTCGGAAGTTTTTATATCTGTCTCATGTTTTGCAACGGCTGAAATATTATTTCCGTTCTCATCGGAAAACCAGTACATAAGCAGGAGATTTTTCGATTTTCCGAGAAATTTTATCGGTATTCTTGTCCAGCCCGAATTTCTGAAAATTATATATTCAGGGGCATTTATTGTTATATTTTCGTCCTGACGGTTAATCACAAAGGACGGCATTTCCCTGTATTGCAGGAGATATCCCTCGCAGTAGGAATAATATACTTCCCTGTCGAGAATCTGCTGATTAAGTTCCTCGGAATATCTCATAATTTTTATCTGATTTTCCTCAATGGTATTTTCGTTGAGTTCATCGCTCAGACCGTGAAATACTCTGCCTTTTTCGTAGAGTACGCTGTAATGGTTTTCAAAAAGAAATTCTTTCGGCTTGACATATATATCCCAGTCGCTTCTTGCGCCCGGCCAGCCCATTGAAACATATGGAACAGTTTCAAACATATCGGGATATGTTCCTATTCCGTAATTGAAATAACTGCACCATTCGCAAAGCCCCTGCGAAATTATTTCGGGATATTTACCTGTCATTTCGTTGAATATTCTCTTGTCTATGACCTGTGGCTGATGTGAGGAATACATCATTGTCGGGTAATTGTTTTTACTGAGAAATTCACAGCTTTTTTTCATGCTTACATCAAAAGATGTGGGATTTCCGTAAGTACCCTGCCATTCGTTCAGGTCATAGCAGTAATAGGCGAGATATTTTCCGTCTTTTATGAAATTTTCCTGTTTTATGGTTCTGAGCGGTCTGTAATCGTCATCTGTCATTATGAAAACATCATCTATAACGGGATTTTTCATGGCAAGACAGCGCAGATAGAAATTTCTTGTTGAATGGTCATCGGGGAGAGGATTTCCGTTGAGGATTTCGCTGTCCGTCAGGAATTTCATTTCAAGTCTGCCGTTATATAATTTTTTAAGTTCCTCAACATTTTTATCGGGAGTACATAAAACTATTTCTTTTATAAACGGCATGAATTTCTCTATATACGGGAGAGTTGCGAGTATATCGTCATTTCTTGCGGTAAGACAGACAAGCTGTTTTATATTTGTGTTTTCGGGGACGGATTCTGCATTTTCGCTAACTGACATTACAGCATTTTCCATAGCCTGTGCGGACTGATTCCAAGTGAACGGCACAAATTTTCCGACTTTTTCTTTCAGTGCCTTGTAAGCGTTTTCGTCATCTGCGATTCTGCTCACGCATTTTATAAAGTCGTCCTTGTCGTTCGGATTGAAATATTCAGCCATATCGCCTGCGACTTCATGCAGTACGCCTATATCGGAGGCTATAACGGGAGTCCCCCTCTGGAAAGCCTCTATGACGGGAAGTCCGAATCCCTCGTTGAAAGTCGGGAAAGCAACCGCAAAGGCATTTTTATAGAGCATATCTATTGTTGCGTCATTGGGCTTTTCCACGAAAAACAGGCTTTTATTGAACAGGTGGTGAGTTTTTATTCTCTTTTCGAGCTTTTCAACATTCCAGCCTATGCGCCCCGCAAAAATAACTTTTATGCCTTTTTGGGCAAGACCGTTTTCAAGTGCATCTATAACAAGACTGTGATTCTTTCGGGGTTCGATAGTTCCCACCATGAGAATATATTTGCAGTTTTCGGCAATTTCGGCAACTTTTTTATCGGAAACTTCTGTCGGGTCATTGGTCTTTTTTGCGAAATCGCTTCCAAGCGGAACGACAATGGTTTTCTTGCGTTTGGCACTGAGTTTGTCGGTAAGTTCATTAAGGGCTTTTACGGTTGCGTCTGCGGAAGTTATAATCAAATCCGCATATTTTATATTTGCGCCCGTGTAAATCATGAAATTCATGGCAGTATTTTCATGGCAGAACTGCGGGTGAGTTATCGGTATCAGGTCATAAAGCTGAGTGACTATTTTAACGCCGTTCTGTTTGAGAACAGGAAATAAATAACTGCGTTTTACCCTGCTGTTCCAAACGCTGTCTATATCGAAAAATACCGCACCCGAAGGAATGTCACGGGGTTCGATTTTTTCGACTGTAACGGCACTTCCACGGTTTCCTTTGCCGTGTGCGAAATAGTCATAGAATTTTTTGTTGTCTATCTTTCTGTACACATTTCTTACATGAGAATATGTCATAAGGACGAGTTCATTTTTTCCGCTTTCCAACATTCTCACGACTATTTCTTTCACAACACGCTGTATACCCGTGAGGAAATCAACAGCCATAAGATTTGAAAGGTCTATATATATTTTCATATTTGTTATCCTTTCAGTCCACGCCCATAATTTTCTTTGCGGCTTTTTTCATGGGGGCGGGCATTTTTCTGTACATATTCATAAGTTTTTCGGGCATGGTCACGGCAGAAGCCTTTTTAATGCCCTCTATACTTCCTCCGAAAGCGTTTTTCTCGGAGTATATATTATTTTTTACTTTTATTCTTGTATTTGCAAATTCGGCAGACCTGAGAATACTTCTTGTGACAAGTTTCTGAAATTCGGGGGCGGGCAGATTAATTCTCTCCTCCCATGATTTTTTTGCATTGTCGTCTATATTTCTCTGCAAGAGTATTCTGTAAGCGGTTTCAAGAAATATTTCGTTGTCGGTTATTTCGGCAAGTTCGGAAATGTCCACATAAACAGGATTTGAAGATGCAATTTTCCCGTAGCATATTTCTGACATCTGAAATTTTCCGCCTGCGTTTTCCATATTTTTGCTGACTATATCATATATATCCGTATAGATATTCATATTATCCATTGACATCACCGTTTCAAATAATGATACCGCACAAGCGGTTAATTTTATTATATCTTATATATTTCATCTTGTCAAGTTGCAATTCATTATATTTTCAAGGCTTTAAGGGGTCTGATTTTATGATTGTCACAAAAAACGCCGTTGTTATTCCATATAAAATCAATATTTAACAAAAAACCCGAAAACAGCAGCGGACTGTTTTCGGGATTCTTCTATCTTTTGCGGATTGTCCGCTTTACAAGGTGCTTTAATCTCTCGCAGGTATCGTTTGGAAAATCCGTCAGGAACAATATGGTCTGCGAATGTGCTTCCTCCGCAGGGAGTTTAAGAAAATTATGGAAAAACATATATACTTCGTTGAAATTTGAGAATATTTTATTGACTGCTTCAATACCTTCGGGGGTAAGTACCACGCTGTTGCAGAAATCCTCATATACAAGCCCTGAATTTGCAAGACATCTCAGCATTTTGCTGACGCTTGGTCTTGAAACACCGAGATGACGGGATATGCTCACGCATTTAACATATTCGTCCTTGTCGGAAAGTTCCTTTATCGCTATGAGATATTTTATCTGTCCTGCACAATGTTTCATAAATCCCTCCTTATGAATTAAATTTATTTATCCGAATCAATAAGATGCCAGTAGCCTTTAAGGTATACTGCGCCAGAAATAACCGTCAATGCTGTTGATATCCATATCAGTACGGGAATAACCATGTTATCGACAGTATCCGTAAGACCTGCGGGAAGTCCGAAACTGAAATCATAGCACACACTCAGCCACAAAAGCGCAAATATTATTGCTATCATCGTAAAGGCTGTTTTGAGTTTTCCCCATATGCCTGCGGCAACTACTATTCCGCTGTCAGCCGCAAGAAGTCTGAGTCCCGAAACCATAAATTCCCTTGCGGTTATTATGACAAGCGGTACTGCGCCCATTCTTATTTCAGGCAGTTCCACAAATACCGCAAGTGCGGAAATTACAAGGACTTTATCCGCAAGCGGGTCAAGAAATTTTCCGAAATTCGTTATAAGATTCCGTTTCCTTGCAATACTTCCGTCAAGTGCATCTGTTATTGCCGCCGCCGAAAATATCAGAAGTGCTATAAGATAATGAAACGCAAATTTCCAGTATATGAACATCAGAAAGAAGGGTATAAGAAATACTCTTAAAAGTGTGAGTTTATTCGGCAGATTCATCTGCTATCACCTCTCCTATCAAGTCATAATCAAGCGTGTCCGTAATCTTTATCTTTACATATTCACCGACTTTCAGCGGTCTTTCGGACGTAAAGAAAACTTTTCCGTCTATGTCGGGGGCATCATTGGGAGTTCTTCCGAAATAACATTCTCCGAAACGGTCAAAGCCCTCAACTACCGCTTCAAGTTCCTCACCTAAAAGTTTTTCGTTGTTTTCCGCACTTATGAGCATTTGCTGCTGCATTATTATATCCGCACGGTGGGAGGCTGTTTCCTCGTCAATCTGTTCGGGGAAATCATATGCCTTAGTACCTTCCTCACGGGAATACGCAAAACAGCCCAGCCTGTCAAAACGCACTCTTTTTACAAATTCGGCAAGAGAATTGAATTGTTCCTGAGTTTCTCCGGGGAATCCCGTTATGAGAGTTGTTCGCAGGACAACATTCGGAATTTTCTCTCTTATATGCTTAAAGAGGTTTTCGAGTTTCCCCTCATCGCCCCAGCGTTTCATACGGCTCAGAATATCCCCGTCACTGTGCTGTATCGGAATTTCGAGATATTTTACGAGTTTTTCCTCGGACGCAATTGTTTCGAGGAGTTTGTCCGTTATTCTTTCGGGGTAGCAATAGAGAGTTCTTATCCATTTAAGTTTTTCTATTTTGCAGAGCTGTCTTAAAAGTTCGGGGAGTTTTGATTCTCCGTACAAATCTTCTCCGTACTGTGAAGTATCCTGTGCTATAACGACAAGTTCGGTAACACCGTTTTCCGCAAGCCACTCAGCCTCTTTTACAAGTTCCTCAATGGGTGTACTTCTGAATTTCCCTCTTATCTGCGGTATAGCGCAGTAAGTACAGCAGTTTGAACAGCCCTCCGCTGCTTTGAGGTATGAGAAAAACGGCAAGGTTGAAATTATTCTTTCTCCCGTCATTTCTGCGCTGAGTTTCGGTGCAAAGTTTATATATCTTTCATCTGCTGTTACATGATTTATAATATCAACTATATCCTTGTTGTTTCCTATACCGATTACCGCATCGGCTTCGGGAAAGAGTTCCGCTGTTTCTTCCTTATAGCGTTCGGAAAGACAGCCTGTGACTATTATTTTCTTGATTGTTCCCTCGGCTTTGAGTTTTCCGAGTTCAAGAATAGTTTCGATAGCTTCTTCCTTTGCTGACTTTATAAATCCGCAGGTATTGACTACCACGATATCGGCAAGTCCCGCATCTGTTACAAGCTCATATCCGTTTTTTCTGAGCTTATACAACATTCTTTCCGAATCAACAAGATTTTTTGAACAGCCAAGCGATACCATTCCAACTTTTACCGCCATTTTTCTAATCCTCCGATAAATCTGCATTTTCAAAATATTCTCTTACCGCACGGTTTATATCGTCAAAGCTGTAACCGTACCTGAAAAGAATACCCTTTAATTTTTCAATTTCTTTTCTGTCGTTTCTGTCCCTGAGATGCCTGCAATATTTGCTTTCTATGAGATACACAAGATTTTCGTAAAACGTGTAGTCCGAAAGTACGCTTTCGGCGGTATCCTCATCAATGCCTTTCAGCATTATTTCTTTTTTGGCACGTTTATACCCGTATTTTTTTGATTCAACGTAACGCCTTGCAAGCTTTTCGGCATAACGTCTGTCGTTGATTATATCCGCCCCTGCGAGCTTTCTGACCACATCAAGGCATAACTTTTCGCTTTTATAGGTTTTCATCAGCTTTTCATATATTTCTTCCGCCGAATAGTCACGGTAATCAAGACAGTAAAGGGAATACTGATAAGCCCTGCGGAAATTTGATGCATATATTATTTTCCTGAGCTGTTCACGGTCAAGCTTCATTCCCTTTTCTATCCCGAAATCCGTTATTATGTCAATGTGAAGATATATTTTACGCTGATTATCCGTTTCGACTTCGTAAGTAGTGCCTTTATATTTTTTTAAACCTGTTATCTCCATTATTCTTCGGCAGGTGTAAATTCTTCAAAGTCCTCATCATCTGCATTTGCGATGATATCTTCATTGATTGTATCAACATCTTCCTCTGTGCTTTCAGCAGCTTCTGCGGCAGCCTGTGCAGCCTTGCCCTTTACTTTCTTGTCTTTTTTCTTTGTGGAATTTGCGACAACTTCATCTTTGCGGGCGAGTATCTGTTCTTCGATTTCCTTCATGAGTTCGGGGTCATTTTTAAGGAGTTCCTTTACATTGTCCCTGCCCTGTCCGAGTTTCTTGTCATTGTAGCTGAACCACGAACCGCCTTTTTTGATTATTTCGAGGTCTGTTGCGATGTCGAGGATTTCTCCCGTCCTTGAAATACCTGTTCCGTACATCATATCGAAATGTGCCTCTTTGAAGGGCGGAGCAACTTTATTTTTAACGACTTTGCATTTTGTTTCCGCACCGATTATCATATTACCGTCTTTTATGACTTCTCCCTTGCGGACTTCTATACGTACAGACGCATAGAATTTCAATGCTCTGCCTCCGGGGGTAGTTTCGGGGTTTCCGTACATTACGCCTATCTTTTCACGAACCTGATTTATGAATATGGCAACGCAGTTTGACTTTGAAATTGCGGCTGTAAGTTTTCTCATAGCCTGTGACATAAGTCTTGCAAGCTGTCCTACATGGAGGTCGCCCATTTCGCCGTCTATTTCCGCACGGGTAGTCATGGCAGCTATTGAGTCAAGAACTATAACATCTATTGCCCCTGAACGTATAAGGGCTTCTGCTATTTCGAGAGCCTGTTCACCGCTGTCGGGCTGTGAAACAAGGAGATTGTCTATATTTACTCCGAGAGCGTCTGCATATGTGGGGTCAAGGGCGTGTTCCACGTCTATAAATGCAGCTTCTCCGCCCATTCTCTGCGCCTGTGCGATAACTGAAAGCGCAACGGTTGTTTTACCCGAACTTTCAGGTCCGTAGATTTCAATTATTCTTCCTCTCGGCACACCGCCTATTCCGAGAGCCATATCGAGAGTCATTGAACCTGTGGGGATAGCGTCTACTTTAAGGGTCTGTGTCTGACCGAGGCGCATAACCGCACCTGCTCCGTATTTTTTCTCTATCTGTTTGAGTGCGCCTTCAAGGGCAGCTTTTCTGTCCTCTTTTGTTGTGATTCTGGTTACGGGTTCTTTTTTTGCGAGTTCTTTCTTTGCCATTTTTTAATCCTCCTGTTTAATAGGCTTCTGTGCTGTGACTGTACGGATAATTCCCGCAAGGTCACGGGTTAATTTTATATTTTCAAATTTATTTTCAACAAGTATATTTTTGACATCTTCGTGCTGGTCATATCCGAACTCATAGCAAAGATATCCGCCTTTTTTAAGGCATTTTTTCCACTGTGCGGTTATTTCCCTGTAAAAACTCAGTCCGTCCGCACCTCCGAAAAGAGCAAGTTCGGGTTCAAAAGTTACTTCCTTTTGCAGGGTGTCCATATCCTCCTGCGTGAGATAAGGCGGATTGCAGACTATTATATCAATATCTTTCAGATTTTCGGTAAATTCAGGGTCTATCACATTGGAATTTATTATATTTATGTCAGCGTTATTCAAAGCTGAATTTTGCTTTATTATATCAACAGCTTTCTGTGATATCTCAACGGCATACACTTCCGCCGAGGGGATTTCTTTTTTAAGGGTAACGGCTATACAGCCGCTTCCGCTGCAAAGGTCATATATTACGGGAGAAATTTTTCCCTCTTTTCGGCAGATTTCAAGGACATTTTCCACAAGCACCTCCGTATCGGGACGGGGTATAAGCACATCAGGCGATATCCTGAAATTATAGCCGTAAAATTCCCATTTGCCGAGTATATACTGCAAAGGATAGCCTTCACTGCGTTTTTTTACATATTCCCTTATAGTTTTTTCATTTTCCTGAGATACCGCCTCCATAGGTCTGAAAAGCGGATTTTTTTCATCAAATATATCCTGAAATATGCAGAGCGTATCAAATTCGGCATTGGGGTTGCCGTAATTTTTCAGCATATCGGCACATTCGTTATAAAGTTCCTTTCGGCTTACCACCTGTCCTCCTCCTTGTCTTTCGGGATACAGGGTTTCATAGCGGCTATTGCTATTTCAATCATGCTGTCATCGGGTTCTTTTGTAGTGATTCTCTGCATGGCAAGTCCCGGGGCTGACAATATTCTTGTAAACCAGTTGTCATTGTTTCCCGCAAGCCTTATACACTCATAGGATATGCCAACTACAAACGGAAGCAATACAAGCGATGCAATAACTCTCTGCCATGTGACCGTAAACGGAACAAAACACATAACCAGTATGCTTACTATAAGCACAATAAATATAAAGCTTGTTCCGCATCTCTTGTGGAATCTTATCTGCTTTCTGACATTTTCAACAGTCAGGGGAAGTTCTGCTTCGTGGCAGGCTATTGTCTTATGTTCCGCACCGTGATACATATACTGCCTTTTGATATCTTTTGTAAGGCTTATCAGGTACATATAGGCAACGAAAATTATTATCTTGACTATGCCTTCCAGTACGGAACGGATTATTATTTTTTCTTTTATATCGGGGATAAGTCCCACAAGATATTTCGGCACGAAAAGAAACAGTCCAAGTGCAAGCACAACGCCTATAACCGAACCTATAAGCATTACAACATCAATAAAGGAATCTCCGCCTGCCTCCTCCTTATCTTCTTCCGTTATCTGCTTGTCAGCCGATTTCATCATGTATTTGTAGCCCTTTACAAGAGATACCACAAAATTGCAGCAGCCTCTTACAAGGGGAGTTTTCTTATACCACGGGGCATTTTTTCCGTTATGCTCCTCCCATGTTTCAACGTCAATACTGCCGTCAGGCAGTCGGCAAGCCATAGCTCCCGTATTCGGTCCAAGCATCATTATTCCCTCAATGAGAGCCTGTCCGCCTATTTTTGACTTGAATTTTTCGGCACTTCCTGTATTATTACTGCCCATTGTATACCTCTTTTCAGATTAAATATTATCTTTTGCGGGGAGCGATATTGTAACAGTTGTTCCAAGACCCTCGCCCTGACTTGTTATATCAAGTTTTCCGCCGTGCATTGAAACTATTTCATCGGCAACGGCAAGACCTATTCCCGAACCTCTCCTCGTATGATTTGCCTTGTAGAATTTTGTTTTTACTTTTGACAAATCGGATTTCTTTATTCCGACACCCGTATCGGTAACGGAAACAACTATATTTCCGTCACGTTCAAAAGCCTTTATTGTGACCGTATCCCCCGGCGAGGAATATTTCACGGCATTGTCAATTACATTGATAAACACCTGTCTTATGCGGTTTTTGTCGCCGTAGACAAAGGGGAGCATTTCGGGTTCTTCATAGATGATTCGTTTAGTTTCCTTTTTGGCTTTTTCGCTGTAAATCAGAACAGCATCTCCGAGTTCCGCAAGTATATCCATAGTTGCGCTTTGAAGTGTGAAATGTCCGTTCTGCATACGGGAAAAGTCAAGGAGTTCCTCAACCATTTGTGATAGTCTTTCTGTTTCGTTTACGATAACCCTGACACCTTTTTTCATAGTTTCGGGACTGCCTCCGCCGTCTATCATGAGAGTTTCAGCCCAGCCCTTTATAGCTGTGAGAGGAGTTCTCAGCTCATGCGAAACGGAAGATATAAATTCATTTTTCATAGCCTCCGCAGTTGACAATTCGTCAGCCATATGATTTATAGCCGTGCATAGTTCTCCTATTTCGTCATCGCTGTTGTTTTCGATTCTCACGGAAAAATCTCCCATTGCAAATTTCCTTGCTATGGAGCTTATCTGGCGTATCGGCTTTACTATTGAGCCTGCGAAATAAAGACCCGTTATTATAATTATCAATATAATAGCAGTGCATATTATTGTTATCATCAGGATATAGCCCTGAATTGTATTGTCTATTTCCGTGAGGCTTGTAACCATGCGTACCGCACTGTATTCTCCGTTTAATGACGATATGGGCATTGATACCGCAAGGATTTTCTCACCGCCTGTGAGAGTTCCCGTATACGAACCCTCGCCCTCCTCCATAGCTTCTTCATAGTCGGGCATGGGTGCATCTTCATCTGGGGAAAATCCCGATGATGTAAGAACAACTCTGCCCTTTGAATTTATCGCCATGAGTTCTATCTTGTCCTTTTCGTTGAAGGTTTCAAGCATATTACGCATTTCCGCCGAAAAACTCGCAGAACTATCCTGAGAATGTATACTCAGTACGCTTGTTACGGCATTTATCTTTGAGATTATATACTGCTTTGCGGAACTGTAAAAATAACTCTGTACTGCGTAGATAACTACCATTTCGATTACAAGGAGAGCAAGAATTATAACACCGAGATTATTGAATATCCAGCGTTTGGTTATACTTTTTTTAGCCATTACTGAACGTCATTCCATTTGTAGCCGTAGCCCCATATTGTTATGATATATTTCGGGCTTGACGGTTCTTCCTCAATTTTCATTCTTATTCTTCTGATATTTACATCAACTATCTTGTCATCACCGTAATAGCTTTCGCCCCATATGTGATTGAGTATGCTTGCACGGTCAAGGGCTGTGTTCTTGTTGTTCATGAAAAATTCAAGTATCTGGTATTCAACCTGTGTAAGTTCTATCGGCACGCCGTTTTTTGTAACGGTACGGCTTTTGAGATTCAGAACAAAAGGTCCGCTTTCAATTACAGACTGTTTTTCATTCTTGATAAAACTCATACACACACGCCTGTATATTGCGTCAACTCTTGCGGTAAGCTCCGAGGGGGAAAAGGGTTTTGTTATATAGTCGTCCGCACCTATCATAAGTCCGCTTACCTTGTCCATTTCCTGAGTTTTTGCGGTCAGCATGATAATTCCTATTGTGGAACTCTTTTCACGGATTTTCTTGCATACTGTGAAACCGTCTATTCCGGGCATCATTATGTCAAGAAGAACAACGTCAAAATTTCCTCTCTCTGTCTCGAAAGTTTTCAGCGCAGCCTCTCCGCAGTTTACGTCAACAACGTCATAGCCCGCACGTTTAAGGTTGATGACAACAAATTCTCTTATTGTGTCCTCATCTTCGCATATAAGTATGCGTTTCATAAAATTCACTCCTTTATTTATATTTAAAACCTATTGCAACGTCACCCTCTGTTATGGAAAGTCCGTCAGAATTTTCCGTATAGGGCGGTATATAGGCAAGATATGAAAAATCTCCCTTTGTGTGAAGAAGCATATAGCCTGTTGAAATTCTGTCTCCTGCCGATGCCGAATCCTCTGCAACAAATATTCTCATAAGTTCCCTGCCTGCCTGATTGTTTTCGTTAAGGGCGCAGAATACAAGTTCATCATTTATCGCATCACGCTTTACTGTAACTTTATTATGCCATTTTTCGGGGAAAATAAATATATATCCGTTCTGTACGCTGTAATAGGAAGTATATTTTCTTTCTTTTTTCTCATTTTCGTTTATGAATATCCAGTTTGTGAGTTTAAGCTGTTCGCTTTCGGAAACTTCCTCATATCCCGGAGCGATTGTCTGCACGGGTATTTCAAGCGAACCGTCACTGTCTATGTCAAACGAATTACAGCCTGCCGAACGCAGAGTTTCAAGGGATTCCTGCGGTTCTTTGAAAATTTTCTTTATTCCCGAACCGTCCATATATATTATATCCGTCTGCAACATTCCCGCACCCGATGCGGCATCTATGTAAAGTCCCGTATTGCCGTTTATATTTCCGTAGTTAAGGCTGTCAAACTCCGTAAAACTTCCGCTGAGTTCGGCACTGTACTTGTGATATTTTCCCTCTGCATCAAGTTTGTAAGCCTCCGCAACGGCAGGACTGCCCGACGATACACCCGCAAGGACAAGAAATTCATTTGTTTCGTCTTTGTCAAGGTCTGTAACATCTATGAAAGAATATGGTTCAATAAAGGTTCTTTCTATTATGCCGTTGTTGTAATTGTATATGGAAACATTTTTTTCCGAACGGTTTATAAGGCTGCTGCCGATTATAAGATTTATTCTTTCATTTTCACCGAGCTGAGATATTATTACTTTTTCTATTTCTGTTCCGTCTGCGGAAGTATCGCACACGGAACGCCATTTATCCCCGTCCTTGTCGAGAATATTTATTCTAAGGGTATTTTCCTCCACGGCAAGGCTTGTCTTTTCATAGAATACTATTGCTTCATTTCCACCGTCACCGTCTATATCCTCCACTATGAATGCGGAGAGATATTTTCCCGATTTCGGATATTTAAGGCTTATTGAAGTTCCTGCCGCATCTGTAAGTGCATTGTATATCTGTTCCTGTTCAACACTCAGTTTCGGCGGTGACATGAGAGTATCTATGCTTGCACTGAATGAACAGCCCGTCAGGATAAACACCGTAAAAGCAAGGGATAATATTTTAAAAGCTTTCATTGTAAAAATAATTACTCTCTGTTTTCAAGTTTCACATACTCACGCTCTTTTGCAATTGCCTTGTATGCAGGGCGGATAATCCTGCTGCTTGTGAGTATTTCTTCCATTCTGTGAGCTGACCAGCCTGCCATTCTTGCAACTGCGAAAAGCGGTGTGAATAATTCTTCGGGGATTCCCAACATTCTGTATACAAGTCCCGAATACATATCAACATTCGCACACATAGTCTTTTCACTGCCTTTTACTTCCTTGAAAATTTCAGGGGTAAGGCGTTCAATAGTTGCGAGGAGTTTAAATTCCGCCTCTATTTCTTTGCCTGCCGCAAGTTCAAAGGCTTTCTTTTTGAGTATTACTGCACGGGGGTCGGAAATCGTATAGACAGCATGACCCATTCCGTAAATAAGTCCCGAACGGTCATTTGCTTCCTTGCGGATAACTTTTCTCATATAATCCGCTACTTCGCCTTCGTTTTCCCAGTGCTTTATATTTTCCTTGAAATTGTCAAGCATATGTATTACTTGAAGGTTTGCTCCGCCGTGGCGAGGTCCTTTAAGCGAACATATTGCGGAAGAATATGCGGAATACGGGTCTGTTCCCGATGATGTAAGCACACGGCAGGTAAATGTTGAATTGTTTCCTCCGCCGTGTTCGGCTTGGAGCATGAGCAGTCTGTCAAGCATCTGTGCCTCATCTTTGGTATATTTTCTGTCGGGGCGCAGAAGTGAAAGTATGCACTGTGCGGTATTTTCCTCATATCTTATGGGGTGCATTATCATGCTTTTATTATCAAACGAACGCCTTTTGACCTGATAAGCGTTTGACATTATAACGGGAAGCTTTGATATAAGGCTTACAGCCGTTTTCATTTCATATTCAAGACTTTTTGTCTCACATTCGTCATCATATGAATACAATGCAAGGACGGAACGTGCAAGCTTGTTCATGATATTCTTTGACGGGGCTTTTAGTATCATGTCCTCAACAAATCCATCGGGCAAATCCCTCATAAGGGATATATGTGTGCAGAAAGTCTTTAATTCCTCTCTTGTGGGGAGATGTCCGAATATCAGAAGAAATACGGTTTCCTCAAAGCCGTATCTGTCTTCTTCCTCAACATTTTCCACAAGGTCATTTACGCTGTATCCTCTGTAAATAAGCTGTCCGGGAATCGGTTCAACTTCTCCCTCATTGAGTACATAGCCGTGAACGTTGCATATCTTTGTAATGCCTGCAACAACGCCTGTGCCGTCACTGTTTCTCAATCCTCTTTTTACATTGTATTTTTCGTAAAGACTTGGATTGACAACCGAATTTTCTTTTATATTATTGCATAAACTTTTAATATCTTCATTAAAATCCATTAAATGCATATTACCACTCTCCTGATATAATTGCTACTATTAATTATACACCATATTCTGTATTATGTCAAACTATTTTTGAAAACGGAGGAAAACATAATGAAAAAGTATCTGTCAGCCCTTGCTGTGCTTTCGGCAGCAATAATTTTTATCCCTGCCGTCCCCGTGATAATATCAGGGGAAACTTACGGAAAAGATTCATCGGACGAATATATTCTCGATGACAAGCCCTTGTTTTCAACAGAACCATATAAAGTTTTAAATTCCGAAACAGGCGAAATCATGGAAGTCCCCGTGGAGGAATATGTTATAGGGGCTGTCTGTGCCGAAATGCCCGCAAGCTTTGAAACCGAGGCTTTAAAGGCTCAGGCTGTCGCTGCCCATACCTACGCCGAACGGCAAAGGCTCAAAGCCTCCGTTTCTCCCGAACCCGAACTATGCGGTGCGGATTTTTCGGACGATACCTCAAAATATCAGGGATTTTTCACAAATGAAGAAATCCGCCGTCAGTACGGTGAAAACTATGAAAGCTACTACGCAAAAATCAAAGACGCTGTAAGCGAAGTCCTGCCCTATATAATTACCTATCAAAACGAACCTATAATTTCAGCTTTTCATTCCATGTCAAGCGGTAAAACCGAAAGTGCGGAAAATGTCTGGGGAACTGAAATTGACTATCTCGTCTCCGTTGACAGCAGTTTCGACAAAAATGCCCCCAAATACCTCGATGAAGTTTCCTATTCACGAAATGAGCTTGAAAATAAACTAAAAAAAGAGTTCAAAAATTTGAAACTTGGAAATGATTTAACAAAATGGATTCAGATTAAAAATGTTTCCGATTCGGGGACGGTTCTTTCCGTTGATGTCGGCGGTGAAAACATTTCGGGCAGTTCCCTGCGTGATATTCTCGGTCTGCGTTCAGCCTGCTTTGATGTGAAATGCAAAGACGATAAAATTATATTCACGACAAAGGGTTTCGGTCACGGTGTCGGCATGAGCCAGTACGGTGCGGACGCTATGGCTTCGGAGGGCAGTAAATGGCGTGATATTATCGCACATTATTACCCTCACGCTTCAATAGTCAAAATATAATTATTTTAAATATTTTTCTATTTCGTCAATACTGCCATATGTCCTCAGAAGTTTATATCCCGTGTTTTCAAGTACGGCATTTACAAATATATCTCTTTCGATTCTGTCGGGACGCTGGTGCGAACGGTCATCAAGCTCTATAAGCACTATTATATTTGTATCCTCATCAGCAAGTACAAAATCTATGTGTTTGGACTTTATCTTGTTGAAACACTGAATCCACATCGGATTTTCCTCCTTTGGCTTGGGTTCTACAAGGTCTGCGAGGCGAACTTTCGTAAATATCTGCAAACCATATTTTTCGGCTGTGGGTTTTAATCTCTTATAAAATTTATATTCCCTGTCGGTAAGTATGGGCTTTGAAACGTACATTTCGGTTATATCGGACGATTTTTCCTTTTTTTCTTTTTTATCTGAATTTAATGCAAGATATATTATAATTCCAAGTATCAGCAGAACAAAGAAAAGGGCTTTGTTGTCCATTTTCATCTCCTTAAAGTTTTTATATAACACAAAAACCGCCCTTCCTTAAAGGAAAAGCGGCTTTTTATATCTGCGATTAAACGAGCTTGATTATAGCCATTTCAGCAGCATCACCACGGCGAGGTCCAATCTTTACGATTTGTGTATAACCGCCGTTTCTGTCAGCGTACTTAGGTGAAATCTCGTCAAAAAGCTTCTTGGCAACAGCTTCCTTTGTTACATAAGCCATTACCTGACGCTTGGAGTGCAGATCATTATTTTTACCGATAGTAATCATTTTTTCTGCAACAGCACGAACTTCCTTTGCTCTTGTAACGGTTGTTTCAATCTGACCGTTTTCGAGAAGGAAAGTTACCATGCCACGGAGCATTGCTTTTCTATGGTCAGATGTTCTGCCCAGCTTTCTTGTACCCGGCATTGTAATTCACTCCTTTTCTTTATCAGTGATTTAATCTTCTTCTGAGGCAAGCTCAAAGCCCAGTGACTGGAGCTTTTCCTTTACCTCATCGAAGGATTTCTTTCCAAGGTTTCTAACCTTCATCATTTCTTCCTCAGACTTGTTGATGAGGTCATCTACGGTATTTATTCCGGCACGTTTAAGACAGTTGAATGAACGTACCGACAAGTCAAGGTCCTCAATGGTCATCTCAAGGATTTTTTCCTTACCCTTGTCGTCCTTTTCAACGAGTACCTCTGTAAGCCCTGCCTCTTCCGAGAGGTCAATAAACAGCTTCAGATGCTCATTGAGGAGATTGGCTGCCTGTGACAGTGCTTCCTTTGCGGAGATTGTGCCGTCTGTCCATACCTCCATGGTAAGCTTGTCATAGTCTGTTACCTGTCCCAGACGGGTATCCTCTACGGTATAGTTTACCTTGAGTACAGGTGTATATATACTGTCCACTGCGATAACATCAACGGGGAGGTTTATCTGCTTTTTGTTTCTTTCTGCGGAAACATAGCCTCTGCCTCTGTCGATAGTTATTTCCATGTACAGTTTCGCATCTTTGCCCAGCGTAGCAATATGCATACCGGGGTCAAGAATATTGACCTCAGAATCGGTTTTTATGTCGCCTGCGGTGATTTCACACTCGCCTTCCGCCTCCACGTAAACCGTTTTCGGTCCCTCGCCGTAGAGCTTTGCTGTAAGACCTTTGATGCTGAGGATAATTTCCGTAACATCTTCCTTTACGCCCGGAATTGTTGACAACTCATGGTGGACTGTTCCGTCCTTGCCCGAAAGCTTTACGGAGGTAACAGCCACACCCGGAAGTGAGGAGAGCAGCACACGTCTGAGGCTGTTGCCCAACGTTATACCGTATCCACGCTCAAGCGGTGCTAAAACGAATTTGCCGTATTTGCCGTCACTTTTAAGCTCGACAATGTCGATATCCGGCTTCTTGATATTTTCCAGCATAAAAACCCTCCTATTTCGCAATAACTGTTTTCTTCGAGTTCTGTCGTTTCAAGTATTATTACTTGGAGTAAAGCTCAACGATGAGGTGTGTTGCTACCTCATAGTCTATATCCTCTGCTGAGGGAAGACGAGTAACCGAAGCGGAGAAATCGTCCTTCTTTGCATCAAGCCATACAGGAACAAGTCTGTCCTTTGTTTCTTCAACGGTATTCTTGAACTTGTCGGAAGTTCTGTCCTTTTCTCTGAGGGCGATAACATCGCCTGCCTTTACTCTGTAAGAAGGAATATCTACTTTATTGCCGTTTACAGTATAGTGACCGTGTGAAACGAGCTGTCTTGCTTCTCTTCTTGTGAGAGCGAGACCCATTCTGTAAACCACGCTGTCAAGTCTGGATTCGAGAACAGTGATAAGGTTGTCACCTGCTTTGCCCTCCATCTTTGTAGCTATCTCGAAATAGTGTCTGAAAGGCTCTTCGCGTAAGCCGTAGATGAATTTGAGCTTCTGTTTTTCTTTAAGCTGTAAGCCGTATTCTGATATCTTCTTTCTGTTGTTTGCGTTCTTGAATCTGATGGATTCTTTCTTGGAAACGCCCATTACAGCGGGGCTTATGCCCAGATATCTGCACTTTTTAAGAATAGGTTCTTTCTGTACTGCCATTTTAAAACACCTCCTGTGTAATCAGACACGACGTCTTTTGGGCGGACGGCAGCCATTGTGGGGAATGGGTGTTACGTCCTTAATCATTCTTACCTCAAGACCGACAGTCTGAAGCGCTCTGATAGCAGCCTCACGACCTGCGCCGGGTCCCTTTACGTATACTTCAACGTTTTTAAGACCATGCTCCATTGCTGCCTTTGCTGCTGTTTCTGCTGCTGTCTGTGCTGCAAAAGGAGTTGACTTCTTTGAACCTCTGAATCCGAGTTCGCCTGCGCTTGCCCATGAAATAGCATTGCCTGCTGTATCTGTAATAGTAACAATCGTGTTATTGAAAGTTGACTGGATATGAACTGCGCCGTTTTCAATATTCTTACGCTCTCTGCGTCTTCTGATTGTTGAAACTTTTTTACCTTTCTGCTGTGCCAAAGCTCATGACCTCCTTACTTCTTCTTGTTAGCGATAGTCTTTACGGGACCTTTACGGGTTCTTGCGTTTGTCTTGGTTCTCTGACCTCTTACGGGGAGACCCTTTCTGTGACGAACGCCTCTGTAACAGCCTATTTCAACAAGTCTCTTGATGTTGAGCTGAACTTCACATCTGAGGTCGCCCTCAACCGTATAGTTTGCACCGATATAGTCACGGAGTTTAGCTACGTCCTCTTCGGCGAGGTCCTTTACTCTTGTATCGGGATTTACGCCTGTTGCTTTGAGGATATCTGTTGCAGTCTGACGACCGATTCCGAAGATATA
>JAFYFU010000098.1 GCA_017543595.1 Ruminococcus sp.
GATATCGGACCTAAGACTGCTGAGATCTTCGCTCAGGCTGCAAAGTCTGCTAAGACAGTAGTTTGGAACGGACCTATGGGCGTATTTGAGAACCCCACTCTCAAGAAGGGTACAGTAGCAGTTTGCGAGGCTCTTGCTGAGGCTGACGCTACAACTATCATCGGCGGCGGTGACTCCGCTACAGCAGCTATCCAGCTCGGATTTGCTGACAAGATGAGCCACATCTCCACAGGCGGCGGTGCTTCTCTCGAATACCTCGAGGGTAAGGTACTTCCCGGTGTTGCAGCAATCGCTGAAAAGTAATCATATGAACAATAGGGCGGATAGAGATATTCGCCCTTGTTGTGATAATAGAGGAAATTATTATGGGATTAATGAAAAAGGTGCTGTATAAGCTCGCCGGTATAAACGAGGAGCTTGTGCAGATTTATGAGTCCAAAGGCTACTGTGACGAATATATTGATAAATTCAAGGCTCTTCACAGCAAGAAAATGGCCCCTATGGACTACCTCACTCTTGCTGATATCTACATAAGCATGAAAAGATACAGCGATGCCGAGGAAATGCTCAGTCATGTGAATATCGGCTTTATGACCGATGATACCATAAAGGGGATGTATCTTCTTCAGAGACTGAACCTTTACATCGGAGAAGGCAAAGGTCAGGAGGCATTTGAGGTATTTGCCAGGGAGCAGAAGTTCCTTGATATATTCTTCTCTGCTCCTGCTTATAAAAGAATGGGCGTTGCATACTATGATGCAGCGGCCGTTACTCTTGCAATGAATGGTCAGCTTGAAGCTGCCGGACGCTATTATCAGCTTGAAAAACAGTCCGCAGAAGCTAACAATAAGGCATATCTCTATCCGGTACTGACAAATGTACATATGCTGAAAGCTGCCGGAAATGACGATATGGCTGAGGAAGCTGCGGCCAAAGCAAGAGAGGAAATAATGAACTTCAACTCATACAGCTATCCGTGGCAGAAAGAGCAGTTCCTTGATATGCTCAATGACTACATGAAATAATTATAAAGGAGAAATCACCCATGAACAAGAATTTAAGAAAGGCAATCATTGCCGGAAACTGGAAAATGAACAAGACTCGTCCCGAGGCTAAGGCTCTCCTCGAGGCTATCAAGCCCCTCGTAGCTAATGCTGAGGGCAAGATCGAGGTTATCGCCTGCGTACCTTTCACAAACCTTGAGACAGCTATCAACACAACTGCCGGCAGCAACGTAAAGATCGGTGCTGAGAACGTTCACTTCGAGAAGAGCGGCGCTTTCACAGGCGAGATCTCCGCTGATATGCTCACAGAGCTCGGCGTTGAGTACGTTGTTATCGGTCACAGCGAGAGAAGACAGTACTTCGGTGAGACTGACGAGACTGTAAACAAGAGAACTATCGCTGCTCTCGAGGCAGGTCTCAAGCCTATCGTTTGCGTTGGCGAGCTCAAGTGGGAGCGTGAGTGCAACATCACTGAGGAAGTTATCGCTCGTCAGATCAAGCTCGACCTCTGGTCACTTACAGCTGAGCAGGTTAAGAACGTTGTTATCGCTTACGAGCCTGTATGGGCTATCGGTACAGGTCTTACAGCTACTCCCGATCAGGCTGAGGAAGTTTGCGGATTCATCCGTGCACAGCTTGCTAAGCTCTATGATCAGGCAACTGCTGACGCTGTAACAATCCAGTACGGCGGTTCAATGAACGCTAAGAACGCTGCTGAGCTCCTTGCTAAGCCAAACATCGACGGCGGTCTCATCGGCGGTGCTTCACTCAAGGCTGAGGACTTCAACGTGATCGTACAGGCTGCTGTAAACGGTTGATATCAAAAATCGAGGATACTATGAAATACGAATACAAGGTAGATTCATTCGGATGCACTTTTTCTTCGAGAACCAAATTCAATACTCAGTTACAGGAACTGCTGAACAAATATGCAGAGGAAGGATGGATGCTCCATTCTTTTAAGGTATCTTTAGGAGATACCTGTATCGTAGTATTTTACAGAGAAGTTGTTTGATATAACTTCAGATACCCATAAAAGGGCGGAGTATTCCGCCCTTTATCTGAAATGGCAATGTTTATTGAAAGGATAATTAATATGTCAAAAAAACCCGTAGCACTTATTATCATGGACGGATTCGGCTACAACCCCGATACATACGGCAACGCTATTGCCGCAGCAAAGAAGCCTAATCTTGACAAATACATGGCTGAGTGGTCAAACACCATCATCGGCGCAAGCGGACTTGATGTAGGTCTTCCTGACGGACAGATGGGAAACAGCGAGGTAGGTCACACAAATATCGGTGCAGGCCGTATCGTATACCAGATGCTCGTTAAGATATCAAAGGACATCAAGGACGGTACCTTCTTCAACAACAAGGCTATCCTCGGCGCAATGGAGAACTGCAAGGCTAAGGGAAGCGCTCTCCACCTTATGGGACTTCTCTCACCGGGCGGCGTTCACAGCCACATGGAGCACCTTTACGGTATCGTTGAAATGGCTAAGAAGAACGGTCTCGACAAGGTTTACATCCACGCATTCCTCGACGGCCGTGACGTTCCCCCTTCATCTGCTGCCGAGTACATGGAAGAGGCAGTTGCAGAGCTCAAAAAGATAGGTCTCGGCAAGGTAGCTACTATTTCGGGACGTTTCTACGCTATGGACAGAGACAACGCATGGGACAGAGTTGAAAAGGCTTATTCCGCACTTGTTTACGGTGAAGGCGTTCAGGAGACCAATCCCGTTCAGGCTATTAAAAATTCCTATGCAAACGAAGTTACAGACGAATTTATGCTCCCGACAGTAATTGAAGGCGGTGCAAAGATTCAGCCTGATGACAGCGTAATTTTCTTTAATTTCCGTCCCGACCGTGCAAGACAGATAACCCGTGCATTTGTTGACCCTGAGTTTACAGGCTTTGAGAGAAAGAACGGTTTCTTCCCCGTTCATTTCGTATGTATGGCACAGTATGACGCAACAATGCCGAATGTAAGCGTTGCATATCCCCCCGAACAGCTTGTTATGACTATGGGCGAATATCTCTCAAAACTCGGAAAAACTCAGCTCAGAATTGCTGAAACTCAGAAATATGCACACGTTACTTTCTTCTTCAACGGCGGAGAGGAAAAACAGTTTGAGGGTGAGGACAGAATACTTATCAAGTCTCCCGATGTTCCGACTTTCGATTTAAAGCCCGAAATGAGCGCATATGAAGTATGTGACGCAGTATGCGATGCTATTGATTCCGATAAATATGATGTTATAATTCTTAACTATGCAAACTGCGACATGGTAGGTCATACGGGAATTTTTGACGCTGCCGTAAAGGCTGTTGAGGCTACCGATACCTGCGTTGGAAGAATGGTAGAGAAAATTCTCGCCAAAGGCGGTGCTGCTTTGATAACTGCCGACCACGGAAACGCCGATAAGATGATGGAACCTGACGGAAGCCCCTTTACTGCACACACAACAAACCCCGTTCCGCTTATTGCCGTAGGCGTTGAGGGCGAAATAATCAGCGGAGGCGTACTTGCTGACCTTGCCCCGACAATGCTTGATATTATGGGAGTTCCCCAGCCCGAAGAAATGACAGGAAAATCACTTCTCAAAAGATAAAAAAACAATGCCGGTGATTAATTTCATCGGCATTTAATTATAATATTACATCGGAAGAATAACGCTGAAAGAAATATCATCTCCCGAATATTCTGCGGATATTTTTCCCTTGTGCAGTTTGACTATGGATTCAGCCATTGAAAGACCTATGCCGTAGCCTGCTTTTTCCTGATTATGTGAAGAATCCTCTCTGTAAAATCTTTCAAAGAAACGGTTTGTATTGACATTCTTTCCTTCTTTGTAGGTATTTGAGACAGTGAAGATTATATTCTTTTTTGCGATAGTGAGTTTTACTTTTATGAAACCGCCTTCATCGCAGTATTTCACGGCATTGTCAAGCAAAATAGAAATAAGTTCGTGAATTGATTTCTGATTGCCCTTGAATTTTATACCGCCTATTATATCTGTTCTGATAAATTTATCCTGCTGTTCAACGACAGGTCTGAAATCATTTATAAGTTCGTTGACTTTCTTTGAGAGTTCAAAAGTTTCGTAGATGATTTTTGCGTTTTCGCCTGATTCTTCAATTCTTGCAAGCATAATGAGTTCATTTACAAGACCCGAAAGGCGTTTGACCTGATTCAGTGTACTTTGTGTCCATTCGTTGCTTCCGTCCATAGCTTCCATTACTTCGGTATTTGCGGAAATAATGGCAAGCGGAGTTTTAAGTTCGTGTCCTGCATTTGTTATAAATTCCTTTTGCTTTTCGTAGCTTTCAATGACGGGACTTACTATTTTCTGCGAAAGTGCGGAAATTATCAGGAAGAAAATAAGAAAGCACGAAAGACCTGCAATTACAGATATAAAAAACATTGATTCTATTCTGTAAAGCCTGTTTGATATATCCATGAAAACGACAAGCCTGTAATTTTCGCCCTTGTCGAACAATTCCTCCGAATATTCCGATTTGTATTCCGAAAGGAGTTCTTTTCCCGAAACTCTCTTTGACATATAGAATAAAACATTACTGCCCGTGTTAAGTCTGCCTTTTCCGCTTTTATTTTTTGAAATGACATTGTAGATTCTCTTGATGTCTCTTTTCGAGACAGATGCTATATGGGAAAAATCATTGAAAACTATATTGCCTTCCGAATCTGCTATTACGGTAAAATATCTTGTTTCGTAGGGCATTTCCTGTGTTATGTGAAAGTTAAGGTCATCGCTTTTGCGGTAGTCAATGTTAAGCCTGCCGTTGTGGTCGGAAATATAGGAAAGTATCGAAACAACTTCCGAATATTCGGAATAATAATTAACAAAATTTATGCTTGCAAGGACTAATATAAGCACAAGTATTATAGTTACCGAGGCTATTGAAACGAATTTTATTCTTAATTTTTTTATCAATCGGCATCACCGTCCGTTACGGAGCGGAGTGTATAAGTTTCGTCCTCTCTTCCCGATATTTCTATATCACCGTTTACCGCACGGATTTTGCTCCTGAGAAAACTTATGTACATAAAAACTATTTTCGGGTCTGCCTGACTGTCATCAGCCCACACATGATTAAAAATCTCATTGGTTGAAAGGGGTTTGTTTACGTTTGTCATAAAATATTCCATAAGTTTTGTTTCCTTGCTTGCAAGCCTTATGCTGTTTTCGCAGGAAAGTTCCTGTTCTGCGGTATCGAGGGCGACAGAACCTATTTTTAATTTTTTAACCATATAAGTTCCCGCACGCCTTGTCATGGAGCGTATGCGTGCGAGGAGTTCACCCATGGCAAAAGGTTTTGTAAGGTAATCATCTGCGCCTGCATCAAGACCTGCGATTCTGTCATCAATTTCTGCCTTTGCAGTCAGAAAAAGTGCAGGGGTATAATTTCCCGATTCTCTTATTTGTTTCAATGCGCTGACACCGTCAAGTTTCGGCATCATTATATCAAGTATAAGCGCATCATAGGCATTTTCCGAGGCATATTCAACGGCGGTCTGACCGTCATAAACTGCGTCAACGGCATATTTTGAATGTTCGAGTATGGCTTTAAGCGCACGTGAGAGGTCTTTTTCGTCCTCTGCAAGAAGTATTTTCATGTTATCAGTTCTCCGTTTCTGTTATTAAATCTCGTATAGTCTGCATTGAAACGTCACAGGAAGCCATTTCATCGGCACATCTCTTTAATTCTGCGATGATAAGTTCCTGATTTGCGACATTTTTCTTATATTTGAGTTTATGTTCGAGTGCTGCCCATGAATCCATAGCTATTGTGCGGAGCTGGATTTCGACATAGAACGTTCCGGGGTTGTTTCCGTAGACATCGGCACAGGGAAACTGTATTTCAAGAATCATGTGGTAACTCCTGTAACCGTTGGGTTTTGCGTGGCGGATATAGTCTTTTTCGTGAATAACCTTGCAGTCTGGGAAAGCTTTTATGTACTTTATATTTTTATATATATCCTCTATGAAAGAACAGACTATTCTCAGACCTATGCTGTCATGCAGTTTTTTCATGGCGGATTCGGGAGTTTCGGGGAGATTTTTTCTTCTGCACTTTTCGCACATACTTTCTTCTTCCTTAACTCTTGCTATAAGGTGTTCATAAATTCTTATACCTGATTTTTCGTATTCTTTCTGAGTGTATTCTTCAATACGTTTTTCAAATTCGTCCTTTATATTTTCAAGAACGGGTCTGTATTCTCCGTAGATACCGTTCATTATACCACCTCATCATATATATATGATTAATTTTTGTGCTTTGCTTTTATATTTTCGATATGAGCCTTTTTGACAGAATTTTTTACTTTTGTAAGGGGTTTCAGTTCAGAAAGGATTGATTTTATATCGCTTTTTGAAAGTACGTCATTGTTATTCCGAAAGATTTGATTTAATGTTTCTGCAAGTTCGTCACGTCTGATTATGAAAGTATGTTTTGACTGCCGAAAATTTTTAAGCGTGCATTTTTCCGAAAAGACTATAAGTGAAAACAGCGGTATTTTGTCGTTGAGATATTTTTTCAGGAATTTGATATGTGTCTCGTTCTGCATTACGGGATTGTAAAAATTTCTTACAGTGCCGTTCGGGAAACTCTGCGTCCATTCGTTGTCTTTTATTTTTCCTGTGACGATTCCCGAATAATTTTTACATTCCACAACAAAAATTCCCTTTTGAGTTATGTAAAGCATATCAATTTCGGTAGTGCCGTTGTTGAAAGTCGGAACATATACGTTTTTAAGTATTTTTCCATAGGCGTTATAGTGTTTGAGAATATCCGCAGTAAGTTTCTCGCCCTTTAAGCCGACAGCTCTTTTTTTGTCAAAAAGATTTAAAATAAAATCAAAAAACATAATTTTTTAAGTATTCTCCATGTGAAAAATTTCCGATAACGTTCTTTTCATATATTATAGCACACTTTTTTTGTATTTTCAATGATAAAACAGAAAAAATAACAGTAAAAATAAAAAATTATTATATATTAATTATTTGTCAGTTTTTATAACTTTTGTCCGAGTGTATTTAGTGAGAGGGCAAATCTTAAAAGTGCAAATCTGACGATTTTAAATAAAAGGAAGATTTTGCCCTTGACACAAATGAACGAAAAAATCTTTGATTTTTGAGTGAATGTGTCAAGC
>JAFYFU010000099.1 GCA_017543595.1 Ruminococcus sp.
ATTACTTTCAGAAATCCGCAGGTTAAATATTATTCCAACGTGACAGGCGCAGAACTTACGGATTTTTCGGATATGCCCTCACTCCTTGCAAAGCATATAGTTTCACCCGTGAGATTTACTTCCGAACTTATGCAGATGCAGAAAGACGGTGCGGATAAATTCGCTGAGTTCGGACCTGGAAAAACTTTGACGGGACTTGTCAAGAAAACTCTCAAAGACGTTTACGCCTGCAATATAGAAAATATTCAAACCCTCGAAGGAGCTGAAATATATGGATAAATACGGACTTATCGGACACCCCCTCGGACATTCGATGTCACCGCTCATACATGAGAAATTATTTAAATTAAGCGGAATGGACGGCTCTTATGAATTAATCGACATCGCTCCCGAAAATCTTTCAACAGATGTTGAAAAGCTGAAACAACTCAAAGGTTTCAACATAACTATCCCCCATAAAACTGCAATTATACCTTTTGCGGACAGCCTTGCCGAAAGCGCAAAGAGATATAATTCCGTGAACTGCATAAATAATTCCAACGGAAAATTTATCGGCTATAATACGGACTGTGACGGTTTCCTGCGTTCTGCAGAACTTCTCCCTATCGGCGGAAACGTGCTTATTCTGGGCTGCGGCGGAGTTGGCAGAATGATTGCCATTGAAACTGCCCTTCACGGCGGAAATATAACCCTTGCCGTAATTCCGCAGGATATAAAAACAGCACAGCTTCTCATGGCTGAAATTCTCTCGAAATGTGCCAATGCGTCCGTGAAAATAGAATTAATCAGCGAAGTAAAGGGAGATTATGACCTGCTTATCAATGCAACACCCGTGGGAATGTTCCCGAAAACAGATGCCTGTGCCGTTTCTGATGAAATTATAGAAAACAGTGCAAGCATATTCGATGTTATATATAACCCGACTGAAACGCTCCTCATGAAAAAAGCAAGGGCTATGGGAAAAATCGCTGTCGGCGGTACGGCTATGCTTGTTTATCAGGCTGTAAAGGCTCACGAAATATGGTACGGCGGAGAATTTGCCCACGAAGATGTTTCCGAAATTATAAAACAGGTGGAAAATGCCGTTGACAGTATGAACAAGTAAAATTAATAAAGGGGGTTTGGGGGGAAATTTTCGCCCTTGCCGTATGAGTGAATGCAGCTTTGCGGAATGAACGAATAGGCAAGCACCGAAAGGCGAAAATTGCCCACCATTTTAGATATGGATTTTGAAATATCACAGGGAAAATATCTTATAAGCTATCACGGCGAAGATGTTCCCGAAGTAACCGTCCCTGACGGCGTGGAATACATAGGCGGTCATGCCTTTTACAATTACAAAATAAAATCAATTATTCTGCCGGACAGCCTCAGAAAAATTGACCAAAGTGCTTTTTTCAGCAAATATGTTTATCCCCGTGGTGCTACCATCTCGAAAATATCTTACAGGGGAGTTGTTTTTAATTCCTATGGGGATACGTATTTCTATGTGCGTGATATCATTGACATGATTGCAAACAAGGACTATTCAATAAAATTATCCCATGATGTCAAGTATCTGATAATTTTTCAGATATACTTCAACGAGAAAGACCCCGTGACAGAGGCTTATATCAAGAAAAATTTCAAGAAAATATTTGCCTTTGTTCTTGAAAGCAGCAAGTATGTAATTGATGACAGCGAGAAAATTAACATAATTAAAAAATTCCTCGAATCAGGGAAATTCATAACATCAAGAAATATCGACAAGTATATCAGCTTTGCAGACGAAAAAGAAAAATTTGAAATATTTGATATGCTTACAGAATACAAGGAAAATTTCAAAAAATAATTTTTAAAAAAATATGGAATAAATATTGACTTTTGTGAAAAATTGTGATATAATAACAAAAGATATTGGTGTTTTTGTGCTTTTTAGCCGATTTCCCGAACGGGATTTCCAATATCATAACTTTAAACAAAAAGGAGAAAAGAAAAATGTCTGCAATTAATCTCGATGTCAATGATGTTTATGAATTTGACTACAACGGAACTTCTATCACAGTGGAAAACTCTGAACTCAAAGCCTCTATCGTTCTCAAAGTAAACGGAGAAGTTAAGGCTGAAACCAAAGGCATAAAGGCTGTTACGGGTCTTGGAACGCTTGAATGTAAGCTTGAATCAGGCGCAATTGTAAAGGCTACTCTCCAGAAGATAAAACTCGGTGACAGTGAGTGCAAAGTTACCGTAAACGGTAACGCCCTCGAACTTAAAAGCCAGTCCCACGGCAAAAAAGACGTTGTAGAGGACGCTAAAAACAAAATAAAGGAAACTGCTGATAAAATTAAAAAATAATATCGGATAATTCTTTCCTTTACAGGTTTTCTGCGTTTATGATGATGACCAGAACGGCACTGTCCGAAAAATTTTCGGACAGTGTTTTTATTACATTATTTCATTACAGGAGATTTTATTTATGACTGTATTCTTATGCGGCTTTATGGGCTGCGGAAAATCAACTGTCGGAAAGCTTACGGCTAAAAAACTGGGCTGCGGTTTTTTCGATACAGATGAACTTATTGTTGAACGTGAAAATATGAGCATACCCGAAATTTTTGCACAGAAGGGCGAACCCTATTTCCGCAAGGTTGAGGCGGAAGTCGTCAAGTCCGTCTGCGGAAAAACTGCTGTTATAGCCTGCGGGGGCGGTGCAATGCTGAATCCCGAAAGCGCAAAATCCGCCGCAGAATCGGGGGCTGTCGTGTTTTTGGACGTGGATTTCGATACCTGCTATGAGAGAATCTGCGGAGATTCAAACAGACCTATTGCCGCAGCTTCTTCAAAAGAAGAACTTCTTCAAAGATTCAACGCAAGGCACGAAATATATCTTAAACATTCAACAATACAGATAAAATCCAATGGAAGCCCCGTTGAAATTTCTGATATAATAGTATCATCAGTTAAAAATTATAAATAAAGATTGGAGTTTATATGCTGATTTACAATGCCGAAATTTACACAATGGACAAAGACGGTATAATCAAAAACGGCTATATCGAAACCGAAAACGGAAAAATTAAAGATATCGGTTCGGGTATGCCGAAAAATATCCCCGATGACAGCATTGATGCAAAAGAGGGAAAACTTCTCCCCTGTTTCATAGACGCACATACCCACCTCGGAATAATTGAGGACGGGCTTGATTTTGAAGGTGATGACTGCAACGAATCAACCGACCCTTTCACTCCCCAGATGAGAGCCGTTGACGGCATAAATCCTTTTGACAGATGTTTTGAGGAAGCACGCATGAGGGGAATTTCCGCTGCTGCCGTATGCCCCGGAAGTGCAAATCCCTGCGGCGGTGAAATATGCGTTATAAAAACCGCAGGCAGACGGGTTGATGATATGCTTGTCAAAAACTGCGGTATAAAATTCGCTCTCGGTGAAAATCCGAAACGTGTATACAATGACAAGTCCGAAACGCCAGTGACCCGTATGGCTACCGCAGCAATTATCCGTGAGGGATTATATAAGGCAAGAAGATATTCCCACGATATGAACAGCTACTATGCAGATGATGAGGACTGCGACCCGCCTGAATATGATATAAAATGCGAGGCTTTAATGCAGCTCCTTGACCGCAGGCAAAAGGCATTTTTCCACTGTCACCGTGCGGACGATATATGCACCGCCATGAGGCTTGCAAAGGAATTTTCCCTTGACGCTGTAATAATTCACGGCACTGAGGCATATAAAATAGCCGATATAATCGCAGAAGAAGAAATTCCCGTGATATGCGGTCCTCTGATATGCGACAGGTGCAAGCCCGAAATGCGTGGGCTTGAACTTGAAAATGCCGCTGAGTGCAGTAAAAACAATGTAAAAATTTCAATCTGCACAGACCACACGGTTATCCCGATACAGTATCTTCCGCTGTCCGCACAGGCTGCCGTAAAGGGCGGACTTGACCCCTTTGAAGCCCTCAAAGCCATAACATCAAATGCGGCGGAAATCCTCGGCACGGAAGAAGTACATGGTTCTCTTGCAATAGGAAAAGATGCCGATATACAGCTTTATCCGAAGGGACAAGACCCACTTGACCTTATGTCTGAACCCTGTCTCGTAATGATAGACGGGAATATCTGTCGGAGAGAAAACATATGAAGAATATAATTGGTTTTATCTCTGCATTTTCTTTGTTTCTTATGCCTGTCGGAAATGCTTATGCCGATGACAAATATAATATTGTTGATACGGGCGAATACAAGATTGTTTATTTTCTTGACGAAAATTCAAATGCCGTTATAACCGAAATAAACAGTGAAGTAAAAGATATAACTGTTCCCGAAGAAATAAACGGCTTTAAGGTCACGGGAATCGACAGATATGCATTTTTTGAGAATACGGAACTTAATTCCGTGATATTCCCCGAAACACTCGAAACAATCGGCGATTATGCCTTTGCAGGCTGTCTTTCGATAAAAAATATAACTATCCCGAAAAATGTAAATTCAGTCGGAAAAGGCTGTTTCCTGAGTTGTACGGAACTCGAAAAAATTTCCGTAAAGGGAAATATAAAGGAAATCCCCGACAACTGCTTTGCATCATGCACAAAATTAAATTATGCGGATATTCCGTTTTCCGTGACGGATATAGGCGAAAAGGCATTTTTCGGCTGTACTTCGCTGAATGACATAGCCCTGCACAAAAATATAACAAGTTTCGGCGATTCATGTCTCGGTGCGTACTATGACGCAAGATTGGGAGATATTGCATATAAAAATGATTTTACTATCCATGCCGAAAAAAATTCGGAGGCGGAAAAATACGCTGACGAAAAATCCCTGTCTTTCAGCGAAATCAAAAAGGGCGACTTAAACGGTGACGGCAAAATTGATTCGGGCGATGCCTCGGATATCCTTGCGGAATATTCAAGGCTTTCAACAAATAATTCCGAAAGTTTCAGCCCCGTCCGGAAAATAGCCTCTGATTTGGACGATAATTTTATGACGAATTCCTCGGACGCTTCGGAAGTCCTGAAAATATATGCGTCCTCACAGACGGCAAAATAAAATTCGCCAAATATCAACAGCTTTTTACATTATTTTTCTATACAGAAATTTGTAATTAATCTATTGACACTTGTCGGAAAAAATAGTATCATATAAGATAATAACTTTAAGGAGGATTATTTATGCTTACTGACATGAACAGCAAATTTATCAAGGAGGGTCTTACATTTGATGATGTTCTCCTCATTCCCGCAAAATCAGATGTCACCCCCAACATGATTAACCTCGGCACAAACCTCACAAAGAACATAAGGCTTAATACCCCCATTATGACAGCCGCTATGGACACAGTTACAGAATCAAAAATGGCTATTGCCATCGCCCGTGAAGGCGGTATCGGCATAATTCACAAGAATATGTCCATTGAACAGCAGGCTGAAGAAGTTGACAAGGTTAAGCGTTCCGAAAACGGCGTTATCGTCAATCCGTTCTCTCTCACGGAAGACCATATCGTTGCCGATGCTGATGAACTCATGGGAAAATACCGCATTTCGGGTGTTCCGATTGTTGACGGCGACAACAAGCTTGTCGGAATCATTACAAACCGTGACCTGCGCTTTATGACGGATTTCTCCGAAAAAATATCAAAGGTAATGACAAAGGAAAATCTTATAACCGCTCCCGTGGGAACTACTCTCGAACAGGCTCAGGTTATTCTCAAATCCCATAAAATCGAAAAACTCCCCATTGTTGACGAGAACGGCTGTCTTAAAGGTCTTATCACTATAAAAGATATAGAAAAATCCGTACAGTACCCCAATTCCGCAAGAGACAGCAAGGGCAGACTCCTCTGCGGTGCGGCAATAGGCGTTACTGCAAATGTCCTCGACAGAGCAAAGGCTCTCATTGAAGCTCAGGCTGATGTGCTTGTACTGGATTCCGCACACGGTCACAGCGCAAATATCCTCAAATGTCTCTCAATGATTAAAGAGGCTTACCCCGATATCCCCGTTATTGCAGGAAATATCGCAACTGCTGCCGCTGCTGAGGATTTAATCAAGGCAGGCGCAGACTGCGTTAAAGTCGGCATAGGACCGGGTTCAATATGTACTACCCGTGTAGTTGCAGGTATAGGCGTTCCGCAGATAACCGCAGTTTATGACGTTGCCTGCGTTGCACAGAAATACGGAATCCCCGTTATCGCTGACGGCGGTATAAAATATTCGGGCGATATCGTAAAGGCTCTCGCAGCAGGTGCAAATGTTGTAATGCTCGGCTCACTCCTCGCAGGCTGTTCGGAAGCCCCGGGCGAAACAGAAATCTATCAGGGCAGACGGTTCAAAGTATACAGAGGCATGGGAAGTCTCGGTGCTATGGCTAACGGTTCAACCGACAGATATTTCCAGGAAGGCGCAAAGAAACTCGTTCCCGAAGGCGTAGAAGGCAGAGTTCCTTTCAAGGGAAGCGTTGCAGATACAATATTCCAGCTTGTAGGCGGTATACGTTCAGGCATGGGCTATTGTGGCTGTCAGGATATTCCGAAACTCCACGAAAACGCACAGTTTATAAGAATAACGGGCGCAGGTCTTAAAGAAAGCCACCCCCACGATATTTATATCACAAAGGAAGCTCCCAACTATTCGGCTCATACAGACTGATAATCATATAAAAAAACGGGGAAAGCCTGAAAGGTTTTCCCTGTTGTAATTTCAGCGAAAGGAAAGATGAAATGAAAGATGTAATATTTGTTTTGTCATTAACTGCACTGATTTTGCTTTGTTCCTGCGGACAGAAAGAAAACCTTCCGCCGTATACGCCGTCAACGGCAGTCAGCCCGACTGAATCAGCCGAAACAACAAACACAACTACTTCAATATTTTTTGAAACTACGGAAACTACTGTAAGTTTGGATATAAATACTTCCCTGAGTTCGGATATAAATTCTTCCGTAAGTTCAAATATAAATACAACAGAAACAACTGTCACAACAACCGCTGAAATAATAAAAGGTGTAAGTAAAGACAATTACAATGCGGAGGATATTATAAAATATTTTTCCGAAAACAATGCCCCCGATTTGGGAGAATACATTATAAAAAGTTCTCAGGACGACAAGTATCTTGGTCAAAAAGGTTATTATACTTCAAAAATCAATTTCAGAATTGAAAGTGTTGAATACAACAAGCGTGAACCTTATGATGCCTGCATTGAAGTCTATAAAAATATTGAAGATGCAGACAATATGTATAAGTATTACCGCAATATGTACCGCAACAAGCCCATATACGCAGAATATCTCTTTAAAAAAGACCGTGCGCTTATCAGAATGAAATTTGATGTTGACGCATCTCAGGAGGAAGAATATGAAAATCTTTTAATAGATTTCTTTGAAAAACTTAACAGTATAAGGTGTATTTCATGCGGTGAGATTATTTCCGATGACAGTACATACTGCAAATACTGCGGAACAAAACAATAAAGACGCTTATTAAAAAGCGTCTTTTTTTATTTAATCTGAAATTTTTACTGCTTCAAGCTTTGAGAAATACTGTGTGGAATATTCATGATATTCTTTCTGAAAGGTTTCGTCATTTTCCTTTATGTCGTGAAGATATGCATGAATATTTGTTTTCTCGTCTGTTTCAATTAATATTCCTGCGATATTTGAACAGTGGTCAGAAATTCTTTCAAGGTTTGTGAGAATATCCTGAAAGATATATCCGAGTTCAACAGTACATTCACCGTTCTGCAATCTGTCTATGTGTCTGTTTTTGAGTTCAACACTGAGATTGTCAACAACTTCCTCAATTGGTTCTACTTTATGGGCAATTGCGAGGTCATTGGTTATATACGCATTGAAAGCCTTCTCAATAGTTTCGCCTATTGCCTCGTTGATTACAGATATTTCGTTTATACATTCAGGAGAAAAAGATATACCTTTTTCGTGCATTTCCTGCGCTGATTCTATAAGATTAACGGCATGGTCCGAAATTCTTTCAAAGTTTCCGACACAGTGCATCATCTTTGAAACTTTACGGCTGTCCGCACCCGTAACGCTTGCCTTTGAAATCTTGACAAGGTAGCTGTTTATCTGGTCCTCATACATATCAATTGTATCTTCTTTTTCAATGACAGACTTTGCAATTTCCTCATCATATCCGCAAATGAGAAGTCCGAGTGCCTCCGTTATGGCATCTCTTGTTATGTTTACCATATCTATTGTGGCATTTCGGCAGACCTCAACCGCAACGGCGGGAGTCTTGAAAAATCTGGGGTCAAGTCCGGGAACTTTCGGAACTTCTGCTTCTTCCTTGTCAGAAGGCTTGTCACGGACAACAAAGCGTGAAAGCTTTACAAGCTGATTTGCAAACGGAAGGAGCAGTATAGTTATTGAAACGTTGAATATTGTATGCATAGCTGCTATTCCGACAGAATTTACAGCTTTGTCCATTACTGAAAGGTCAACGACATCTTCAAGTATTATGACAAGCGGAAGCAGAACAAGAGTTCCTATAATTTTTATAAGAACGTGTATGCAGGCAACTCTTTTAGCATCTTTATTTACACCTATACTTGAAAGAAGTGCTGTAACGCAGGTACCTATATTAAGACCCATGATTATCGGGAGAGCCATACCATATGTAAGACCTCCAACCTGTGAGAAAGCCATGAGTATTCCGATAGAAGCGGCTGAACTCTGGATAATTCCCGTAAAGCCTGCACCTACTACGACACCGAGTATAGGGTTATTGAAGGCTGTGAGCATTTTCTGAAATTCCGGTGACTGTGCAAGAGGCTTAACCGAACCTGACATAAGTGACATACCCGTCATAAGGACTGCAAAGCCGACCAAGATTCTTCCTATATCTTTATGTTTGTTTTTCTTTGCCGATAAAATCAATAATGTGCCGATAAGTGCAAGAACCGGTGAAAAAGTTTCGGGTTTGAGCATTTTGAGAACCATGCTTCCCTTTGCATCAAGTTCACCGAGACAGAGAATCCAAGCTGTAAATGTAGTACCTATATCCGAACCGAAACAGACGGCTATTGTCTGTTCAAGCTGCATGATGCCCGAATTTACGAAGCCTACGAGCATTACGGTCATTGCCGAGGAGGATTGTATGGCGATTGTGACGACCATTCCGAGAATGATACTGACGATTTTATTTGAGGTCATTTTTTTGAGGGCGACTTCAAGCTTACCGCCCGTGAGTTTTTCAAGACCTGTGGACATTACGTTCATTCCGTAGAGGAAAAACGCAAGACCGCCGAGCATGGTGATGATGTTAAAAATCGAAAATTCTGTATCCATAAGCTATCTCCTTGACAAACCTGCCCCTTACAGGTTTAAAATTTTGTCCCATTTCTATATCTCAGCGTTATTATATCATATAACAAGCGATTTGTCAAGGGTATTTCCAAATGTTCACCTGTTTTTCAGATAATATATTAATTTGTCTGATTTTTCTCGTAAATTTTTCTTACTGCGAACCATATCGAAACAGCGACAAATAAAATGTAAGGTGCTGCACAATAGAGAACCTCAAAGGGCGAAGTATCGCCCGTATCAAGGAATTTTCCCAATATTTCGCTTTTTTCGGCAACCGTATGAATAACATAGTCAAGCCTTAACGCAAGCCGGAAAACAGACGGCAGACAGTATGTAAACGAAAAAATCACATGATAATATTTCGGCAGTTCGCTTTCGGAATATCTCAGGACAATAATCACAAAAAACTGTATAATTGCTATGGCGGAAAAAATCCTCATAAGCAGAGCAAGCACAAATTCTATGAATACAATTCCGAAATCCCGTTCGTATTCATATTCGGAAAAAATTGTATTTTTTTCGCAGTCATATTCAAAGGGAGTCCTGATATAGCATTTTTTCCAAGACTTGAAATTATACTCCTCCGTGACGGACAATATATTTCCGTCAGTATCAAGGACGGCAATTTTAAATTTTTCATACTTATCGCAGAGGTCAAGAAATTCCTGTTTTCCGTTGAGACAAACTTCCGAAGAAGTTAAATTATCTGTTTCAGATATTCTGTAATCAGTCAGCGGATAATGACAAATCATGCTTGCATAGCCGTTTTCATGATACCTGTAAATCTCGGTATTCCGTACATATTCAAGTGATTTGCCTTTAAAGGCGAAATCAAAATATGTTTTGCTGTCGAGATAATTTTCATCATTTTCATTCATGGGGATAAGTATATCAAGTATTTTCCCGTCCATGAAATTTTTATCGGCTCTTATGCCCATGCAGTACATGGCATGACAGCCCGTAAGTGCGGAAACAAATAATATTATAACAAACAAAGCCGCACTGTATTTAAAAAATTTCATTATTCAAGGGTTACAGGCAGACCGTTTATTTCAATAGTTGGGTCATCAATATCTATAAGAAGGCATTTTCTGCCGTCAATAACGCTTGTGCGGATTTTATCGGCTGCGGAGGGCTTTATATTTACGGTTATTCCTGCGGAGGAAACAACTGTTTTTGTATCCACAAGATTTGAAGCCGTAAGGGGAGCATTTCCGCATACTTTCTCAAAAACGGGAGAAGTCATTTCAACTCTTTCCTGCGGAACGCCTATATCCGTGAGCATATCTTTGAGCAAATCGCTGTCAATCATTGCCTTTTCGGTGTTGTCCTTATTTTCGTCAACGATATCCTGAATTTTTTCATTTACGGTTTTTATAACAGTATAGTCGAGGTCATCGCCCACTACTCCCCTGAGAATACTCTGGAAAGCTGTTTTTTCGCTCTGTGCGGACATCACAAAATTACAGCCGAGAACATTTTCCACAACGGATATATTTGGTTCTTTGATATTTTTCGTGTAGTACATTACATGATTTACGTCTGTGCTTCTGTTGCTGAACACGGGATATAAAAATCCGTCCGCAGGGGCTTTGCTTATGATTAATTCCGTGTTTTCCTTTTTGAAAAGTTCTTCCGTGGAATTGTCAAATATAAAGCCGTCCTTGCCCGTATCGGCGGGACACAAAGCCGTGAGTATGTAGCGGTAGATTTCATCATCATCAAGAAATTCGCCTTTTTTTCTTCTGACCGTATACGAACAGTATGCGGTAATAACCGCAAAAGGTCCTTCAAAGCCTATATTATTAGCTATATGATTCAGGAACTCATCAGCCGTTTCCTCGTCTTTGAGTTCGGATTTCAGAAGCCTGTAAAGTATATCCTGCGGTTTTCCCTCGTCATAAGCCTCATTCGGGAACTCATATTCCGTGAAAGCCTTTGTATTTGTCGAAAGGACTTTTTTAAGTGTCTCCTCATACAAATCATGTTCACTGACGGGCATGGTTATGCATGAATGAATATTCTTGCAGCGGACGTTTTTTTCTGCGTCAATAAAGCCCGTGAGAACTTTGTCCATTACAAAAAAACCGCTCTGGTCGCTGAAATTTTTTCTTATCTCCGAAACTTCTTTTTTATTCATAAAAATACCTCTTTCAAATAATATTCAAGGAAAATTATATCAGAAAAATCAAAAAAAGTCAAGGATATCAAAGCAAAATGTATTAAATTCCATTTATGGTTAATAATATAAGCGGAGGTGTTTACGATGAAAACGAAAAAAAATCCGAAAGGCTTTTACGCTGCACTGGGCATAAGTGTCGCTATGGTTGGTTCAGCCTGCTATTTTGCCTATGAACAGGGAGAAAAACTCACGAAACAGATAATTTCCGACAAGGAATCCATGCATGAGGCTGCCGTTGACAGAAAAGTTACCGATGTCCCGAAAATACCCGTAACTACCGCAGCGACACAGATTCCGATTTATCAGACGACAGTAACTTCAACTCTGCCGATATATATTCCGCCCGAACACGCCCTTGAAACAAATCCCCCGAAAACTACCGAAACTTCCGTAACCGCAAGCACAGAAGGTGCAACAAGACTTGATTTCCCGAAAGCCCCCCTCGATGATATGGAGAAAATATTAAATCCTTTCAGCAAGGGCGAACTCGTCAAGAACGAAACAACAGGTTCATGGCAGACCCATAACGGCACGGATATTTATGCGGAAATCGGTTCTCAGGTCTATGCCGTTTCCGCAGGAGAAGTCAAATCCGTAGAAAATGACCCCATATGGGGAGTTACTGTTGTGATAGACCACCATAACGGTTTTGTTTCAAGGTACTGCAATCTCGAAAAAGATTTATCCGTTCAGAAAGGCGATAACCTCGTAAGCGGTGATATTATCGGAAAAGTCGGAAATACTGCCGATATAGAATCATCTATGGATTCGCACCTGCATATTGAGATATTAAAGAACGGAACATATCTCGACCCGCTTTTCTGCATATACCCCAATATGGAACAGGATTAAAAAAAGGACGGTTTAACCGTCCTTTTATTATTAATCTGTGGTTGTAGTCGTTGTTTCGGCAGTTGTTGTCGTTGTATCCGTGTTTGTATTTGTATCGGTTGTGCCTGTGCCTGTTGTAGTGGTTGTTGCGGTAGTGGTAGTTGTATTATAGACAAGCTGTTCTTCGGGGAGTTTCTGATTTTTGGGCTTTTTGCCGTTAAGTCCGTAACATTCTTCATATGATTTGAGAATATCCCTTATCATATACTTTGAAAACTCACCGCCCTCAATAACTCCCGCAAAAGCGACTTCGGGCTTGTCAGCGGGTGCAAAGCCTATAAACAGAGAATTCTGTTTGCTTTTGTCGTTCATATCCGTCTGGGGAGTACCTGTCTTTATGGCGACTGTATAGCCCAAATCGTCAAGGGAATATTCATATGGCATACCGTGTGAGGCATCTAACATTCCGTTGATTATATATTCATACACATCGGGCTGTTTGAGTTCGATAGTTTCGGCAACTTCGGGCATTGTATTGCTTATTAACTTATTTGAACCGTAGGTATAAAGGCTGTCAACAAGAAAAGGCTTGTATCTTACGCCCCTGTTGGCTATTGTACTTGCTGCAACGGCAAGCTGTAAGGGAGTTATTCCGCTTGACTGGTTGCCTATACCTGCCTGAATTACATATCCTACATACCACGGTTCGCCCATTTTTGCGAAATATTCAGGACTGCAAAGGAATCCTTCCGCATCACCCGTTTCAATTCCCGTACTCTGTCCGAAACCGTAAAGCCCTGCATAATAATTAATTTTTTCAATTCCGAGTTTGCTTGAAAGTTCATAGAAATAACAGTTACATGAAACTTCAAGGGCGTGCCTTACGGATATAGCCCCGTGAAATCCTGTACACTGGAATATATAGCCGTAAAAATCATAATACTGATTGCATATGAAAGTTGTATCGCCCTTTACAAGTCCCTCATTAAGTCCTGCGGTTGCGGTGACAGTCTTGAAAGTTGAACCGGGGAGGTACTGACCGTATGTGCATCTGTTGAACATCGGGGAATTTGGAAGTTCCTGAATTTTGTCATAGTCGGTTATATAATCCTTTAAATTATAAGTCGGGGCATTAGCCATACCCTTGACTGCGCCTGTTCTTGCATCAAGAACAACAATTGCGCCCGCCTTTGCATTTCCGCCGTAATTGAAAGTTTCAAGGAATTTTGAAAGAATCCCCTGTAATTTAATCTGATATGCGCCGTCAACGGTTAGTTTTATTGTCTGTCCGGGGACGGTTTCCTCCGTAGTTCTGACATCTACGATAGTATCATTCAAGATAGTAACTTCTTCCGTGCCGTTTTCGCCTCTGAGCTGTTTTTCCATAGCGGATTCAATACCGCTTTTTCCGACAACATCATTGAGGGCATAGCCTTTTTCTTTCAGGGATTCATATTCCTCCGCATATATAGGACCTACCGTACCTATTTCATGGGGGAGGATATCGCCCCTTATGATATGCCTTTCGGCAGCGTCAACAGCTTCAATGCCCTTGTACAGATTACTCAGTTCTTTCATTTCAATGATTGTCACGGGGTCAACGTTGCTTGCAAGAATCAAATCGTTGCTGTAAGAAAATTCCGTAACAAGCATTTCATATCTCATGCCTGCGATAATTCTCTTTTGCAGTTCGCTGAAATTATCTGATATTTCGTAATCGGAAATAAGTTTGTCAATGCAGTTCTGAGCCGTTGCATAGACATTAAGGTTTAATTTTTCAATTATTTCCGAATTGTCTTTCTGAGTAAATTCATAGGGATAGTCTTTTGTTATGGGAATACTTTCCTTGAATTTATAGCCTTTTTCGGCAAGAGCCATATATATATCAAGAAGAATTTTATTCCCTTCGTTGTTGTCATCGGGGAAAAATGCCTTTTGCAGAACCAAATCACATCTTTTGTCATTTGCAACTATGACATTTCCCTTATAGTCAAGAATTTCGCCTCGTGTAGCCTTTATTTTCCTTTCGTAAGTTATTGCCTGCGGGTCGTATCTGCTCTGCATTGCGTCCTCGCCGACTACCTGAATTTTCATAAGCCTCATTCCGCTTACAACGGTAAGGAAAAGGACAAGGGTAACCACAATTACAGCCTTTATACTGTCGGCAAGAGATTTCAAAAAATCACTCCTTACTGAACTGAGTTATTCCACGGTTATTGTTTATAATTTCCTTAATAGTAAGATGTTCTCTCGGCATGAGTTTACTGTTTACAAGCCTGAAAAAAAGATATACAAACACTGACGATATAACGGTATATGCCCATACTTTAAGGGTCTGACCGCAGAATATCATTTCCGTGTGGTCGTATTTCCAGATATTATAGTAAAACTCAAAGTCAAGACAGCATTGTATAAATGAAACAATTGCGTTTATCCAGAAGAAATTTATAAACTTGTCCCTGAGATACAACTCAAAAAGAAGCGATACCGCCACGCAGAATACCGTCAGCAATACCGCATTGTATCCGAAAAGCCGTCCGCAGGCTACATCTATCAGGAAACCGCATACAGCCCCCGTAAATGCCGATGCCATAAGGTCATTTTTCATTGCTATGCAGAGTGCGGCAGGAACAAGCAATATGGGCTTTGTCCATGTTCCCGCATTCATTGTCGAGAAAAGCAATATTATGACAATATAATAAACTATCCAGCGAAGAACAGTTTTAAAATAAAATATTCTTTTCTCACGGGGCAGTTTTACTCTCATCTGCACCCTCCTTTTTACCTGAAAAATCAGTAATCACAAAGACAGTGTTAAGTCTTGTGATATCGCAGCACGGTTCTATTTCGGCACAGGCGGACAAGCCGTTTATTTCAAAATCGGTGCTTATAACCGTGCCTATGGGATAATCTTTCGGGAACATTCCCGTATTTCCTGCGGTAACTATCAAATCCCCCTCTTTAAGCTTGTGTGCGGTCGAGAGATGTGACATTTTCGTGTGACCGTCAGCGGAATTTATTACAGTACCCTCTATTATTCCGTAGTCGGCATTTGTTGACGATGCAACAGCCGCCACCGACAAATCAGGTGATAAAATAGTTCTGACGGTTGAGCTTTTTTCCGAGACTTCAACAGTCATTCCGACAAGCCCGTCAGAAGTTATAACAGGGCTGTAAGGTTCGATTCCGTCAGCACTTCCCTTGTCAATCGTAAATGATTTAAACGGGTCATTTGTGACATAGCCGAGGACTTCCGCAGGCATTGACATATCAAGTTCGGGATATTCTTCTTTCATATCGGCAAATTTCCTGAGTTCCTCAACTTCCGCCTTTAAATCGTCATATTCGGCGAGTTTTCTGTTCAGTTCGTTGATTCGCTCTTTAAGTTTCTGATTTTCCTCATAATACTTGTCGGGACTGAATATTTTATCCGATATGCGTTCAAATTCAAGTGCCACGGAATTTGAAACGGATTTAAGGGGCTGTGTCAGCATATTTATAAGTGACGCACCCGAAAGAGAATATCCGCCCTTTGTAACTCCGTATATCATTATTCCCACAAGAAAAGATATAAATACAAGCAGTATCCTGAATTTTGCGCTTTTAACAAAACTTTTCAATTATTTACCCCCGTGAACATCAATAATATTTTACATTTTCCATGAGAGCGTCCTGATAGTCGTTTATATTTTCGAGAATTTTTCCCGTACCCTCCGCAACGCAGTCAAGAGGATATTCGGCAATATATACGGGCATACCCGTTTCACGGTTGATAAGCCTGTCAAGTCCACGCAGAAGTGCGCCGCCCCCTGAAAGGGTTATTCCGTGGTCTATTATATCCGCCGAAAGTTCGGGAGGAGTTTCTTCGAGCGTACTTTTTATGGCATCAATAACTTTTGCAAGCGGTTCGACAAGAGCATCTCTTATTTCCGCAGAACTGACCGTTACATTTTCGGGCAGACCGTTGAGGAGATTTCTGCCCTTTATTTCGAGGCTTTCCTCCTTGCTTCCCGGAAATGCCGAACCTATTTCTATTTTGATATTTTCTGCGGTTCGTTCGCCTATGAGGAGATTATATTTTTTCTTTATATAATTTATAATAGATGCGTCAAATTCATCGCCCGCACATCTTATTGACCTTGCGGCAACGATTCCGCCGAGTGAAATAACAGCGACTTCACTTGTGCCGCCGCCGATATCAACAATCATACTGCCTTCGGGGGCATTTGTGGGGAGACCTGCTCCGATAGCCGCCGCCATAGGTTCTTCAATGATAAGAACATTGTTTGCGCCTGCTTTTTTGCAGGCTTCACGGACGGCACGCCTTTCAACGGCTGTAACGCCCGAAGGTATGCATATTATGACATTAGCCTTTGTAAGAAATCTTCCTCTGAGAGCTTTTTTGATAAACTCCTGAAGAAGTGTGGTAGCTATGTCAAAATCCGCAATAACACCGTCTTTCAGCGGTCTTACGGCAACTATCGAGCCGGGAGTCCTTCCTATTACTTCCTTTGCCTCCATGCCGACATATCTTGTTTTATCGGTTCTTGTATTGACGGCAACGACAGACGGCTCTCTTATTATTATGCCCTTTCCACGCATATATATGAGGGTATTTGCAGTACCGAGGTCTATACCGATATCTTTTGTAAACATTAATGAAGCTCCTTGCTTTCTGAATATCTGTTTTTTTATCTATGTATATATTATATCACCCTGAAATGATACAGACAATAATTTTTTATGAAAAATTCCGTCTTTGAAAAATTTTGTCGGATTTAAGAATAAGGACAGACAATAATCACCTAAAACTGTAAAAAAATACAATATCACGGGAAAAGTTTCGGTGCTGTCTTGTAATAGGCAAATATCGCAACAAATATCATAATTATCTGCGATATGCTTATGTTTACCGTTATGCCGAAAGTAAGTGATATTACCTGTATATCTATAAAAGTTCCTGGTTCAAATGAAAATCTTGCCACATATCCCAGCCACCACAAAGAACCGTCAGCGGCACTTCCGATAAATCCGCCGAGTGTTATTGCGGCAAGAATGAGAATTACAAAATAAAATTTCTTCATCTTTTTCTCCTTAATGAAGTGATATTACAGTCCCGATGAGCCGAAACCGCCTTTTCCTCTTTCTGTATCGTCAAGGCTTTCGCTTACTTCTATTTCGGGAAAGAGAACTTTTGTCGGGACAAGCTGTGCGATTCTCATTCCGTTTGTAACTGTAAAAGGTTCTTTTCCGTGATTAATAAGCGGAATGAACCATTCTCCCCTGTAATCGCTGTCAACAACTCCCACGCAGTTTGCAAGGCTTACGCCGTATTTTGTTGAAAGTCCCGAACGTGGATATATAAGCATTGCAACATCTGTGCAGTCTGTCTGTGCTTTAAGTCCCGTGGGAATCATTTTTATCTCGCCCTTTTCAAGCACGACAGGTTCATCAAGGCAGGCTGATATGTCAAGTCCTGCGCTTGCTTCCGTGGCACGGGAGGGTATCACTGCATTTTTATGTATTTTTTTAAATATAAGTTTCATATTATTTCCTGCAAACCTTTCCTGTAAAGTCCCCTTGTGAGATTTCCCTGCGGTTTTCCTCCCGAAAGAATACTCTCAAAAATATTTTCTGTCCGGGAGGCATTTTCATCGGACAGCATAACAAGCCCGAAATCCGTATTGTCAGGCATTTCGCCAAGATACAGAATATCCGAATTTAATATCTCAGTATAGCCTGCATGACAGATTACAGGGAGTTTTCTTTTTGTCCTGTCGGTTATATATCCTGTGCAGTTCTTACAGCCGACTTCATTTTTTATGGGGCAGTTCACTGTAAGCATAAGAGAAATTTTCCCGTAGACAAGCGCACCTGTTGAAAGAGTCGTGCAGAGATTTTCATACTGTGACTGTTTAGCCTCAAATGAAAATACGCAGTCTTTAAGTCCGAGAGTTTTCATG
>JAFYFU010000100.1 GCA_017543595.1 Ruminococcus sp.
CGCGTACACCGGCGACCAGATGGTCCTCGACGGTCCGCACAGAAAGGGCGACTTCAGAAGGGCGAGAGCGGCCGCAGTCAACATCGTTCCCAACAGCACCGGCGCGGCGAAGGCCATCGGTCTCGTTATTCCCGAACTCAACGGCAAGCTCATCGGTTCTGCACAGAGAGTTCCTGTTCACACAGGTTCTACAACAATCCTTACAGCTGTTGTTAAGGGTGCAGATGTAACTAAGGAAGGCATCAACGCTGCTATGAAGGCTGCTGCTTCTGAGTCATTCGGCTACAACGAGGATCAGATTGTTTCTTCCGATGTTATCGGTATGAGATTCGGTTCACTCTTTGATGCTACTCAGACAATGGTTTCAAAGATTGCTGACGACCTCTATGAAGTTCAGGTTGTTTCATGGTATGACAACGAAAATTCTTACACATCACAGATGGTAAGAACTATCAAGTATTTTGCTGAACTCGGCTAATTAAAAATTAATGTACAGACGATAAAAAAAAGGGCAGCTTTCGGGCTGTCCTTTTTTGTTTTACAATCAGTACAATAAAACAAATAATATCCGTGCTTTGTCAAATAAATATCAATATACCGTCAATAATTTTTCTGCCTGCATTATTCGTCATTTCGCAAAGTTACAGCACTGTACAGGGCATATATTTTTATAAATAAAATTGATTTATCAGGTAAATTTTTACATAACAGTTGACTTTATTTGATTTCAGATGTATAATAAAATAAGAATGTATTTAAATAATAGTTTTGTCGGCTTAACAGAACCGATATAAATTTATAATATAAAGGACGTGCTTAAAATGTCAGAAAATTATGATGTAATAATAGCAGGCTGCGGTGCGGCAGGTCTTTATGCCGCTATAAACTTACCCTCTGAACTCAAAATACTTATCCTCTGCAAACGTGAATTAAGCCTTTGCAATTCCTCACTTGCACAAGGCGGAATCGCAGGAGTTTACAACTCCCCCACGGATAATATCCAGTATCACCAGAATGATACTCTCATAGCAGGCAGTTTCAAGAATAATGTCGATGCCGTTCATACCCTTGTCAGCGAGGCTGCTCAGGATATAGAGCATATCATAAACCTCGGAGTTGAATTTGACAAAAATCCCGATGGTTCATACCACCGTACCCTTGAAGGCGGTCACAGCCACCACAGAATTTTCCACCATGCAGACGCAACAGGAAAAGAAATTACTTCCACTCTCCTCGAAAATGTCCGCACATTAAAAAATGTAACTATCATGGAAAATACTATCATGTGCGGAGTTAAACAGACTTCAACGGGATATTCCGCATTTCTGCGCCTGCCCGATGAGAGTTATCTCACCTGCAACTGCCATTTTATGATACTTGCAACAGGCGGAATCGGACGAGTTTATCAGTTTACAACAAACTCCGCAATTGCTACGGGTGACGGAATAACTTTTGCATATGAAATGGGCGCAAAAATTAAAAATTTAAGCTATGTGCAGTTCCACCCGACAGCTTTCAACAACAGAAAAACCCGTGAATGTTTCCTGATTTCGGAAGCCGTAAGAGGTGAAGGCGCATATCTCCTCAACTGCCACAAGGAAAGATTCATGCAGAATTATGACGAACGCCTTGAACTTGCGCCGAGAGATGTTGTTTCCCATGCGATTATCCTTGAATCAAGAAAGCAAAATTCAAATGATTTCTACCTTGATATAAGCTATAAGGACAGCGATTTCCTCAAAAAGCGTTTCCCGATGATATATAACAACCTGCTTGAACAGGGCTATGACCTCACAAAAGAACCTGTTCCGATATTCCCTTGTCAGCATTATCTCATGGGCGGTATAGATGTTGACAGCAATTCAATGACAAGTCTCCCGAACCTCTATGCCTGCGGAGAATGTTCGCATACAGGCGTACACGGAAGCAACCGCCTTGCAAGCAATTCCCTGCTTGAAGCACTCGTATTCTCACGCCATGCCGCACAGGATATAGCATCAAAAATTAACTCCGCACCAAAAGACTTTGAAGAAGCACAGTTTGATGCACATATCGGAAATCCCCGTATTCCGAAGGGTGTAAGAACCGAAACAAGAAAAATCATGCAGAACAGTCACTTTGTAATCCCCGACAAAAACGCTGCCGCTGAGGGCTTTGAACGTGTAAAAGAAATCCTTGACGACCTCAGAAACGGCGGATATTACGTTGATGCGGATTATGTTCTTGCAAAATCAATCGTTACTGTTGCCTATATAATCTTAGGCGAAATGATTCAGTAAACTGTTTGTTTTTCATGATGAAAGGACGATAATTTATGAAAATATTAAAAACATTGATATCGCTTGCCACAGCATCGGTTATGATTAACTCCCCGTTTTTTGCAGACGGAGCTGTTACATCTCTGGCAATTACGGACAATGTTTCTCAAAGCAATTCAGCCGATATAAAAAATATACATGACAGTGATATTGCCATTGGCGAAAGCAACGCTATCCGTGGAGATAACAACGGTGACGGAAAAGTAGATATACTTGACCTCCCCATAATGAAACGCTCTCAGGTTTCCTCTCAGACACATACCGCAACAACCATAACAAATATTTTAACGGGTCAGTGGAAAACCGAAGGAACAATAGGCGTAAGGGATTTCACTTTTGACAACGGCACAGGAACTTTCTTTATGGAAGATACGGGTTTCCAGCAGGATTTTACATATACCGTTCAGGGCGTAAGCTTTATCATGAACATTCCGTATACACTTCCGCTGACTGCCATAATGACATGGACTGATTCCTCACATTTCTCACTCAAATGGAATGACGGCACAATTGAACATTTTACATCTGTTTCCAATAATTCCGTAGTTCAGAACAACACACAGCAGAATACTGTTGAACAGCAGAACACACAGCACTCTATCTCAAACAGTCAGTATTCATCGTCAACAGGTCAGCACACAATACAGAATATCAACGGCGTTACATATATTGACGGAATACTCATCGCAAACAAAACTTATTCGCTCCCTGCAAATTATAACCCGGGCGGACTTCTCCCCGAAGTTGAATCCGCTTTCCTCGAAATGGCAAGATGTGCATGGAATGACGGTATCTCACTCTGGATATGTTCGGGATTCCGTTCATATGAGTATCAGAGAACTTTGTACAACGGCTATATTTCAATGTACGGAAAAGACGCAACAGATACATTCTCAGCCCGTCCGGGACACTCAGAACACCAGACAGGCATGGCTATGGATATCATAGAGGCAAGCTCCGCATTTGAAGGAACTCCCGCCGCTATATGGCTTGCTGAAAATTGCTGGAAATACGGCTTTATAATCCGTTATCCCAAGGGCAAGGAAAGTATCACGGGCTATAAGTATGAACCGTGGCATATACGCTATCTCGGAAAAGAAACCGCAAAGGCTGTATATGATTCGGGTCTTACCCTCGAAGAATACCTCGGCATAAATTCCGTTTACAGCTATTAATGGAGGAAAATATGAAGCTTTTACAATGCTATGTTGATAATATCATAACAACCGCACTCATGGAGGATATAAATTATATTGATGCGGCTGCGGACAATCTTATCTCCCCCGAACATAAAAGTTCCGCCTACTATGTCGCAAAAGATACGGGCATAGTCTGCGGAATCGAAATTGCAAAGCGTGTATTTGAACTCGCAGGCGGTGACGTTGATTTTAAAATTCTCCTCAATGACGGCACAAAGGTAAACAAGGGCGATATTATCGCCGAACTTGAAGGCAGTACCCTTACTTTATTAAAAGGCGAAAGAACTGCCCTGAATATCTTACAGCATATGTCGGGAATCGCTACCGCAACAAATAAATGCGTTGAACTTGTAAAAGGCACAAATGCATCTGTAACCGATACAAGAAAAACTCTCCCCGGATTAAGGGCTTTGCAGAAATATGCCGTAACTGTCGGAGGCGGAAAAAATCACCGCTTTAACCTCTCGGACGCAGCTATGCTCAAAGACAACCACATTGACGCATACGGCGGAATAACTCCTGCTGTTTCGGCTCTCCGTGAAAAAATCGGTCACACTGTAAAAATAGAAGTCGAAGTCCGCACCCTTGACGAACTCAGGGAGGCTCTCGAAAATAAAGTTGAAATCATAATGCTTGACAATATGAACTGTGAGGAAATGAAAAAAGCCGTTGAAATAACAGGCGGAAAAGCACTTTTAGAGGCATCGGGAAATATTACCTCCGAAAATATCCGTCAGGTTGCCGAAACAGGTGTAAATATAATCTCCCTTGGAGCATTGACACATTCCGTTAAATGTTTTGATATTTCAATGAAGATAAAAAAATAACCTGAATAAAAAATCTCCCCTTTTTCGGGGAGATTTTTTTATTATTTAACGTATTCCGAAAGTCCTGAAATTTTCTGGTCTTTTACAGCCTTTGCAACAAGTCCTGCGACAACGTTTGCGCCTGTTTCGCAGAAATGTGTGCCGTCCGTTGAACCCTCTACAACACCCATGAGATGATATTTGAGTGCTGTATTATATCCTACTGAATTGTAGTGATTTACCATGAGAGTATTAAGGTCTATGCAGGGGATATTGTATTTTCTTGCAAGATTCTTGCAGGCATCACAGTAATTTGAATAGCTGTTTACAAATTTACCGTTTGAATAAGCTTTCATGCCTATTACAGTTGTTACAAGTATGGGAGTAGCTTCTTTTGCCTGTGCGGATTTTATAAATTCTGTCATGTACCATTCATATGAACCTGCTGAGGGATTGTCAACATTTCCGCAGGTGGGAGCGTATCTGTCCGCATTTGATGCACCTGAATCATTTATGGCAAACTGTATCATTACATAGTCGCCACGTTTGAGGTTTTCTGCAATTGCGTTCCATCTGCCCTCATCATAGAATTTCTTTGTACTTCTTCCTGCTATGGAGTGATTTGCAACATTTACATTGTCAGTGAAATAATCTCCAAGGTAGTAGCCCCAGCCCTGCTGAGGAGCGTATGAAGCTCTGTAACTCTGTACAGTTGAATCGCCTGCTATGTAGATAGTGGGATTATTTACATCAAGGTGCTGTTCTTCCTGTGAGGGGTCATAAGGCTCTGCGTAGGGTTCGTCTGTAAGTGTAAGGGTTATATAGTCTAAATTAGGACCGCCCTGACCTGCAACAGCCGAAAGGAATTTAATTGTGTTTGCGCCTGCTTTAAGAGGGAGAACTATACCAAATTCTGTCCATTCCGTCCATGCGCCCGTACCTGTGAAAGACTGTTCCCAGAAAGTTTCTGTATTGCCGTTTACATAGACTTTCATTTTTCTGTCAACAGCCGAACCGTTTGCGAATCTTATATGTGTCATATAATTTCCGTCCTGCGGAACATTCACATTGAAAGTGATATTACTTGTGTCGTTGTTGTCAAGGTTTACATAGCCTTCGGGCTTTGTATAGCCTGAGTTTGTGGTTTCTGTAAATCCTTCCTCCCAAGTCTGGTCTACTGCGAAATAGTAGCCCTCATAGGGGTCTTTGACTTCTTCCGTAGTCGTTGTTGTGACAATTTCTTCGGGTGGAGTTGTAGTTTCTCCGACAATTTCCTCATATACGGGAGCAGTTTCAACACCTGCATCAATAGCCTGAATAAAGGCAGCATCTCGTGCAGTTATGCCTGAACCGTATTCAAATATATCGGCATTTTGCTTTGCGATTCCATCAAGCGGATATTTCTCCTGATTTGCAAGATATTGGAGTATTCTTACGGCATCGGATATTGTAACATTTCCGTCACAGTTTACATCTCCGAGCAGTATTTTTTCGCCTGTCTGCGGAACAGTAGTTTCAATTACGGGCGGTTCAGTGGGTGCTTCCATAGGAGGCTGTGTAGGTGCTTCCGTAGGAGGTTCGGTAGGTGCTTCTGTGGGCTTTTCAACGGGATAATCAACTTTTTCCATTATCCATTTCTGGCAGTTATGGTTATTGGTTTCCCACTGCTGAATATTTGCGCCTGAGTTTGTCAATGCACTGCCTACTTCTACAGCACAGGCATCACGGGAGGCTCTTGTTACGATAGTAACAGTTCCGTCACCGTTGTCAAGGATTTTAAAGAACTGCGTACTGTAACCGTTTTTCTCATAGATATCTATATTTCCGCCGTTTTCTTTGCTTCCGTCCTGAACATCGAGATAATATTTTCCGTTGTCGAGGTTGGAAATTATGTAGTAATAATCGCCTGTGGCTTTTTTGAACTTCCATGTATTCCAGTCGCCGAGTTCTGTTATTCCCCACTGCTGAACATTTGCGGCATTTTCTGCGGCTGCGTTTTTAACTTCCATATAGAGATTACTGTTTACATTTTTGAATGTATAACTTACACCCTCATCAGGGTAAATTGATTCTTTAACGCCTATTTTCATCATGCCCTGCATGAGTTCCGCAAGTTTGAGAGAACCTTTTTTGCTCTGGTGCAGGTCATCTGCCGAACCGTTAGCCTGTATTGCGTAATATTCGCCCATAGCATCATAGCCGAGAGAGAGTCCGAAATCCTGCCACGGTGTAAACAAGTCAAATACAGTTACGTTTTGTTCCTGACCGATAGTGTCAAGCTGACCGCCGAACCAACGACCGCCAAGTTTTGGATTTCTCTGCAAATCGCCCCTTCTGCCCTGCTGTTTTACAAGGTATACAGTCATTCCCTTGGCTTTGGCTTTCTTAACCATATCGGAAACATAGTTGTAATATTCATCTTTATTTGAGTAGTTTGTATCGTTGATTCCGATTGAGATTATGTAATAATCTCCGGGTTTTCCGTAATATTCTATGGGGGCGAACTGTCCGCCGTCAACAAATCCCTTTGCATACTGACCGCTTGTTGCCATATTTCTTATTTCGTATGTGTTTTTGTCAACGTAGTTTCCGAGGAACTGACCCCAGCCGTGCTGTGCGGTATCTGCGGCATTGTAGTAATTTGCAACAGTTGAATCTCCGCATATCCAGATAGTCGGGCGCATTTCACCCGTGGTATTAAGCTGAGTAATTTCAAGGGCAGCTATTGACTGTTCCCTGCCTGCCATACCCTCAACAGCCTGTATATTGAGCTGTCCGTCTGTTACGGGTATCTGAATACTTTCGGTAGCACCGCAGCCCGTGAGGTTCATCATCTGGAGCATACCTTCCATTTTTATGCTTGTTCTCGGACTGTTTCCGACTGTGACAGTTACCTGATAAAGACCTTTCGGGAGGTCAACGTTGAAAGTGTTTCCTGCACCGTAGTTATTGAACTTTACGGCATCGGCAGTTGCATTACTTCCGCTTGCACTTACATTTGAAACATTTCCCGTCTGGGCGAAACCATAGCCTCTTGACGCATTATAGCCGTCCGCTGCGGAAACTCCCGTATAGCCTCCTGCCACACCGCCTGCGCCGAAATCAAATTTCCAGTTGGCATTTGCTGCGCTTGCCTGAAAATTTTCTGTCGGCAGACTGCTCATACCTGCAAAAGCCGAGAGTGAAAGAGCCATTGAGGTAATGCCTGAGAGAAGTTTTTTCAGCTTCATAAAAATTCCTCCAATTCCTTTTTTTAAATATTAAATATTATTTAACCGTGTCTTTTTTTCTTTATTTAATTATATCACAGTAATTTTACAAAGTCAATAACAAACATATGCACTTTTCAATCAATTTAAAGACTTTTTGTGCATTTTTCAGTTAATAATATATAAAATAATATCATGCAGATAATATTATTCTGCATAATAATTACGGTTCTATTTCTTTTATGTCGTATTTTAATTTAAAATTGCAGTCACAGCATTTGCTGTAAAAATTACTTACCACACGGTTTGCGACAAGGTGACCCCCGTCATCATCTGCGCCCATTAATATTACAACAATCTGATTTGATTCGCACACGGAAAAAATATCTCCTCGGCGCAGGCATATCTGAACGGCATCGGAAAGAACTTCCATTACTTCATCAGTTTCCTTACAGCAGTTTTTATTCTTTTCAAGGGTGAAAATAAGAACCTGACATTTCTTTTCAAGGCGTTCCATAATTCTGAGAACGAATTTATAAATATCTCCGAAATTCTGCCTGTGAACGAGATATGCGCCGTTTCCGCCGTTGGTTTCTTCCAGCTTTGAGAAACACGCCATATTTACACTTGATTTTTCAAGAACATCGTTTTTACTTGCATTGAGAAAAGCGATTCTTTTCATGAGAAATTCAGAACACACAGGCAGAAAAATTATATCGTCAACGCCTGCTGAACAGAGATATTCCTGATTTTCAAGGCTGTTGTCGCCTGTGAGAACCGCAGAACTTTTCATATTTTTCTTTATAATATTTATTGTTTCGGGGAGATTTCCGCCTAAAAACTCCTGACACAAAAGGAAAACGTCAGCCTCATCGCCTTTTATTTCCTGAAATACTCTTAATCTGGGATTTAATCCTCTCCATTTTTCAGTATTTTTTATATCGTCAACAATCGCTGTTGAAAACATATCAATCGCCTCACATAAAATATTTTCATTATTATATCATATTTTTGTAGAAATTGCAAGACTTATTAAATAATTAATAATTAATTTAATTTCCTGTATTTTACAGCTATATTTCAAAATTCGGGTGATATAATACTGATACGGCATCAATAATTATTTCCAAAGGAGATTACTACTATGAGTAACAACAACAATAAAGGTGTAATGACTGACAAGGGCAGAGAAACTCTTGAAAGATTCAAAATGGAATCCGCTCACGAACTCGGTATCGACCTCAAACAGGGCTACAACGGCGACCTTACTTCCCGTGAGGCAGGTTCTATCGGCGGAAGCATGGTAAAGAAAATGATTGACTCCTACAAACAGCAGTAAGCAATTTTATCGCCCTTGCAAAAAGGCTGTCGGGATTTCCGACAGCCTTTTATTTTGATTATTTGTTTTTTCTTCTAACTAAAACACCCACAAGGTCAGGACCTATATTTGCGGAAACTACCGCACCTATCGGGTTGTACATTTCAGCCTTTCTGCCTGTACGCCTGATAATTTCCTTTTCAACCTCTTTTGCAAGGGCTGTATCCCTGCCATGAATCAATATATACGGTGTCTGAGGAGTCATATTTTTCTCAACGCAGTCAACAAGCTTTGAAACTATATTTTTTTCTCCCCTTATTTTTTCAACTGTTTCGGTTGTTCCGTCAGCGAACAAAATAACGGGTTTCAGTCCGAGAAGTTCGCCCGCAAAAGCTGCCGCTGCGGAAATTCTGCCTGATTTCCTTGCATATTTGAGAGTATACGGAACAACATATATACCGCAGACGTTGAACCAGTCTTCAAGATATGCAACTATTTCTTCGACTTCCGCACCTCTGCGGATTTTCTTGACAGCCTGAATTATCGGATAACCGTAGAAAACCGTGTAGCATTTTGAATCAAGGTTGAAAATATTTATTTTTCCGACTGCATCGGGATTATTTTCAAAGAAAGTATTTTTTGCCATGTTTGCATTGTTGAAAGTTCCCGAACCCTGACTGTTTATAGAAACGCATATGATATCTGTGTAGCCTTTTTCGTAGATATTCTTATAAGTTTCCTCAAAGACAAGAGGCGGAATCTGCGAATGTTTGGGTATTTCATCGGTAGTTGACATAAGTTCGTAAACTTCCTGAGTGGATTTGTCAAATATTTCCTTGAAAGTCTGTCCGCCTACGGAAAGTTCAAAAGGCAGAACAGTTATTCCAAGTTCTTCAATCATTTCTCTTGACAGGTCACAACAACTGTCAGTAAGTATCATAATTTTCGACATACAAAACTCCTTATTTAAAATCGTCAAATTGTGTCTTTTAAGGCTTGACACATTCGCTCAAAAATCAAAGATTTTTTCGTTCATTTGTGTCAAGGACACAATTTTCCTCTTATTTAAAATTTTAAAATAATTCCGCATTTCTAATTCCTAATTCCGAATTATAATAAAGCTTGCCCTCTGTTGCAAGGTCGGGATAATTCCATTGGCGCAAAACTTCATAAGTTGCAATCGCCACGGAATTGGATAAATTAAGACTTCTGAGATTTTCCCTCATGGGGATTCTTGCACATCTTTCCGTATTTTCACACAGCAGGCTTTCGGGCAGACCTTTATCTTCCCTGCCGAATATAAGATATGCATTGTTCGGATATTCAAAATCGCTGTGGATTTTAAAGCCCTTTGTCGTGAAATAAAAGAACTCTCCGCCCACATTCCTTGCAAAAAAGTCATTTAAATTTTCGTAATAAGTTATATCAAGCTTATCCCAGTAATCAAGCCCCGCACGTTTAAGATACTTGTCACTCACCTCAAAGCCGAGCGGTCTGACAAGGTGAAGCCTTGCACCCGTAACAGCGCAGGTTCTTGAAATATTCCCTGTATTCTGGGGTATCTGCGGTTCGACAAGAACTATGTTAAGATTATACATTTTTGTACCTCATGAATAAACTAAATATTTTTTCAAAAAATAATAAAGCTGTTGCATATAATAACAGCAGAAGGAGCTGACATTATGGATTTGAAATCTGTTGCAAAAGGTGCTGCCGCAGGCGCAGCAGTCGGATTTGCCTGCTATGTTTTCTCATCGGCAAAGCCCATGAAAAAGAGAAACATCAAAAAAGATGCAGGCAAAACCCTCAAAGCCGCAGAGAATCTCATAAATGACATAACATCTGTCTTTATGTGATATTATTTTTCCTGAAATTCAGATAGCTTTCAAGAATAATTACCGCCGCCACAGCATCAACAACAGCTTTTCTTTTTTTTCCTCTTGTATTGGTATTATTCAGATAATTATGTGCTGAAACAGTGGTACAGCGTTCGTCCCAGAGTTTAACGGGGCAATTGGTGAGTTTTTCGAGTTCTTTTGCGAAAAGTTCGCATTTTTCGGCTCTTTCACCGATTGTTCCGTTCATATTTTTGGGATATCCGACAACAATTTCCTCAGCCCTTTGTTCTTTTGCAAGGGCAGCAGTTTTCTCTATGCATTTGTTAAAATCTTTTTCATTTATGACACAGATAGGTGAAGCTATCAATTCGCTTTTTCCGCAGACAGCTATTCCTGTTCTTGCATCACCGAAATCAACCGACATTATTATCATATTTTCACCACGGCTTGACCGAACCGATAATATCACGGACGGAAGATATATTTTTGCTGTCAAGAAATTCGTTCATTTCGTCAATAATTTTTATCGGTGCATACGGGTCTGTAAATATGGCTGCTCCTACCTGAACGGCGGAAGCTCCTGCCATCATGAGTTCTATTGCATCTTTTCCCGATGATACTCCGCCCATTCCGATAACGGGGATATTAACGGCATTTGCAACCTGCCAAACCATTCTCACGGCAACGGGAAATACAGCAGGTCCGCTTAAACCGCCTACATTGTTATGCAGAATCGGTCTGCCCGTGTTTATATTTATTCTCATTCCGAGGAGAGTATTTATAAGTGATACTGCGTCCGCACCTTCGGATTCAACAGCCTTTGCAATTTCGGCTATGCTTGTAACATTCGGGGAAAGCTTGACTATAAGAGGCTTTGAAGTGGCTTTTCTTACCTGTTTTGTAACTTCCGCAGCCAAATCACAGCTTGTTCCGAAAGCCGCACCTCCGTGCTTGACGTTCGGACATGATATATTCAGTTCTATCATATGAACATCTGTATTTTCGAGTTTCTCCGCAACCTGAACACATTCTTCTGTGGTAGAGCCTGCGATATTTGCAAGGATAACCAGATTTTTTCCAAGGAGATAGGGCAGTTCCTTGTCAATGAAATGGTCAATGCCGGGGTTTTGAAGTCCCACGGAATTTAACATTCCAGAAGGAGTTTCAGCAATTCTCGGAGCGATATTTCCTGTTCTTCTGTGGAGGGTAGTTCCCTTTGTGGCGATTCCTCCGAGCTTTTCAAGCGGAAACAGTTCTTCGTATTCGTGACCGTAGCCGAAAACTCCCGAAGCGGGAATTATCGGATTTTTGAAATCTATACCGCATATTTTTACAGACAAATCAGCCATTACCAGATTACCTCCTCAGCATTGAATACAGGACCGTCCTTGCATACATGGGCGAAATATTCTTCATCGTTTCTTACAGTACAGCAGGCACAGCCCAGACACGCACCTATTCCGCAAGCCATTCTTTCTTCAAGGGATATTTCGCAGAAAATATTGTTATCTTTGCAGATTTTTGAAATATTTTTAAGCATGGGCATTGGTCCGCAGGCATAAACCGCATCTATACCGCTGTTTTTGGCAAGTTCTTCAAAGGGCTGAGTTACAAAGCCGTGAATACCTGCTGAACCGTCATCTGTGCAGAGAATAGTTTCCGCACCCGTATTTTTGAAATCGTCTTGCAGTATAACGGCATATGCATTTCTGAAACCTGATATTACAACAGATTTTTCCCTGTATATCTCCGCAAGCGGAAGCATGGGAGGAGTACCTATTCCTCCGCCTATGAGAACAACCTTTTTGAACTCATCATTTACAGTAAATCCGTGACCCAGCGGGGCGAGCATATCAATTGTATCGCCCTTGTTGAGCTGAGATATTTTTTCTGTACCCTCTCCCCTTACTTCAAAGACAATTCGGAGAGTACCTTTATTTTTATCAATTCCGCATATGGATATAGGTCTGCGGAGCGTAAAGCCCTCAGCCCTTATATGGACAAACTGTCCTGCGGAGGCGATTTCTGCAATTTCGGGACATAAAATCTCAAAGCTGTAAATTTCCCTTGCTATTGCAGACTTATTCAATATAATATAATTTCCTTGTTTATACTTCATAACTACTCCTATTTAAAATCGTCAGATTTGCACTTTTAAGGCTTGACAAATTATTAAAATGGGGGGAGTCGCCCTTTATGGCTTGACCTTTCGTTCACTTCACTACGTTGCGTTCACTTTCAGGTCAAGGGGCGACTTATTCCCCCCAAGCCCCCCTGTTCGGCACAAGGTGCAAATTTTATTTTTATTTAAAATCCTCAGATTTTGCCTTTTGTGGCTTGACAAAATTTTTCTCATGTAATTCCGCATTCCGAATTTCTAATTCCAAATTTATTTATTGCACGTTGTGCATTTTTTGGTGAAAAATCCCGTCAAATCTCCTCCGCAGTGGATACATTTTTTCTTTACAAGCCTGTTATGTATCACATCACAGCAGTTGATATTATTATTGAGATTTTCCCATTCAAAAAATACATTTTCGTTGCAGTTGTCAAATATATGGTCATTAACGGAACGAACACGGTCATTTATTCTTATATTCATAAGAGATGTACAGCCCAAAAACGCATTGAATCCTATCTTTGCCCTGCCCGACATACACACAGATGCAGGTATGTCAACGCTGACAAGCGAAATACAGCCGTCAAAGGCATTATCCCCTATATAGTTAAGATTTGTGGAAAGATAAACTTCAACAAGCCTTATACAGCCGTAAAAAGCATTTTTTTCAATGGTTCTCACGGCATTTGACATATAGACGGAAGAAAGTTCAGTACAGTTCATAAAAGCCATATTTCCTATTGTGTGGACATTTTCGGGGATATGGACAGTTGTTTCCTCTCCTTTGTATTTCAGGAGAACATTATCCCTTATGATAAAATCGGAATCTTCCTCAATAATTTTATTTTTTCCGAAAACATCGGTTTCATCGCAATAAAAGGGAGTGAGGCAGTTTTCACAAATCCATGCGTTTCTGTTATTGCTGACACGGGTATATTTTCCGCAGTTCGGACATTTTGTGTTATCTTTCATATAAATTCTCCGTTGTAATCAACGGCAGCCGTAATAAATGCGGCTGCCGAAATATATCATTCGCCTTTTTTAGTTCCGCAGTCCTTGCATTTTTTAGCAAAAAGACCGCCGAAAGTTCCTCCGCAGTTGGGACAGAGTTCTTTTGATTTGAAATAATTTCTTATAGTTTTGGACTTGAAAACTTCCTTTGCTTCATATTCACGCTTAGGCTTGGTTTCGTCACCCGTATCGTAAATTATCTTGTTTACGCCCTTTCCGGATTCATTCATATCAACCATGAAAGAGGGATTTGTATTGGTGCTGTCGGTTTCCCAGCGTGTATCGGCACTTTTGAAAGTTATTTCCTTTAATCCGTCACAGTACATGGCATTAAACATTATTTCGTCAACGCTTGCGGGGATAGTTATTGATTCAAGGCTGTTACAACCGCTGAATGTCATGTATCCTATCTTTTTAAGTCCGTTCGGCAGGCTTACTTCAAGAAGTGAGGAACAGCCCTCAAATACATTTGTGCCGATAGCTATAACCGAATTGGGTATGCTTACTTTCTGGATAGTCTTGTTATCCTTGAAAGCCTCATTTTCGATTGTCGTAACGCCGTTCGGGATAATAACCGTCTGGGAATTTCCGTTGTATTTTTTCAGTGCATTGAGATATATCTGAAATTCGGGAAGTTCATATTTTGGTTTCTCCTCTGCGGGTTCGGGCTTGGGAGTTTCCTTTACTGGTTCGGGCTTGGGAATTTCCTTTACGGGTTCGGGCTTGGAAACTTCCTTTACGGGTTCGGGCTTGGGAATTTCCTTTATGGGTTCAGCCTTTGGAACTTCCTTTACGGGTTCAGCCTTGGGAACTTCCTTTACGGGTTCGGGCTTGGGAACTTCCTTTACGGATTCGGGCTTGGGAATTTCCTTTACGGGTTCGGGCTTGGGAACTTCCTTTACAGGTTCAGCTTTGGGAATTTCCTTTACGGGTTCGGGCTTGGGAACTTCCTTTATCGGTTCGGGCTTGGGAACTTCCTTTATCGGTTCGGGCTTGGGAACTTCCTTTACTGGTTCGGGCTTGGAAACTTC
>JAFYFU010000101.1 GCA_017543595.1 Ruminococcus sp.
CATATAATCATCATAAAAAGACGCATTATAGATATTTACCAATAGTTCTGCGTCTTCTAAAACAGCCTGCCTGTATTCTATCGTCATAATATGTTACCTCTGCAAATTCCGATTTGTCGGACAGATAAACTGTCCTTACTTACATTATTATAACAAATCAACGCCGAAAAGTCAATAATTTTGACTTGTGGCAAAAGGGGAAATCATGACCAATGTTGCCCTGCACAGCCTTTCCCTGACAAACATAGTATAATAAAATTATGAAGAATCACAGAATATTTTGAAGATATAGAATTGGCAGAAAAAATCGGCATATCGTAAATTAATACAATGTGCCGACTCATATATTATTTGCAAAAATATTTATGTATCAATATTCTTTGCTAAATTATTTATATTCTTTTTTCTTTTAACAGTTGATATCTTTATTGCATATGCTCCGAAAGCTGTCATAATCAGCGAACTTACCAAAACAATCATATCTGACAGAGAATTATTGCCTGTCTGGGGGAGATTTACTTCTTCTCCGCTGCTGTCAAATCCTATTCCTGTTTTGGAATGAACAACATATGTATCGAGTATATTTCCATTTTCATCAAGCAGATTAATTTTCAGTGTGCCGTCAGCATTTTCCGTATATTCAGACCTGTAAGGAGCAATACCTGTTTTCTGATAGTAGTCATTCTCTGCCCAGTTTGAAAGTTCATACGGTGTAATTTCTATAATTTGAACAGTAGTTTCAGTGGTTATTTCAGTTGTAGTTTCGGTGGTTGTTTCAGTAGTGATTTTTGAAGTCGTTTCTGTTTCAGTAGTGGTTTCAGTTGTAGTTTCAGTAGTTAATTCGGTGGTGGTTTCGGTAGTTGTTTCTGTTGATGTGGTTGTGGTAATTGCTATTGGTGAAGAATTTGCATTATTTTCCTCTTTGATTGTATAACCGACATCATTATAATTCCGGTCGCTGATATCATCTATTTTTCCGTTGCAGGAAATGCTGTATTCGGAATTTTCAATAGGAAAAGCATAGGTGAAAATCGTCTGTTCCTCTGTAATGTTTTCTCCCGTTGTACTGATTACTGTGAAATAAATTTTGTCTGTCTGATAAGATGCCATTGAATCGGGAATTGAATTTAAAAGTACAGGTTCTCCCAGACCAACTGCATTAATATTTATACTTCCCTCTGTTGTCAGGAATTTTACATCTCCGCTCACAATAAGAGAAACTTCAACATTATTTGTCTCTTTATTTTCGCTTACCGAAATTATAAAATTATTTTCGGATTTGTCGGGTGTCTGTATTTCGGTCACGGTTGTTTCTGATGATGTTTTAATTTCGGTTGTGGTTATTTCTGTGGCAGTTGTAGTTTCTGTTTTTGTCTGTGTTGTAGTTTCCGTTGTCGTGACAGTTGTAGTTTCCGTTGTTGTTGTAGTTTCGGATTCACTATCAGGGCTATTCCAGTTTTTATTTATGGAATATGCAACAGTCTGCGAATCGTCATTTTCGTCTATCATGTAAGCATCGGATATTTCAAAATCAAAATCGGAAGAATCGGGATTTTCCGTGCAGACAAATTCAACTTTTACCAAATCCGAAACATTTGTAAGGTTTTCCCTCGCAGCCATTGATATTACTATCTCGCCTTTTGAAGGAATCACATTGAGCAGAATATCAGGATTTTTCTTTTCAGATGACTGAACCGTGTATTTTGTTGAATCATATTTTATCTCCGCATCAAGTCCGCCTATGCAGACATTTCCGTCAACAGAAAGTACAGAAGTTATAATATTATCCTCAATGTTGAAATCAAGAACAAAAGAATTATCAATTTCCTCATCAATGGCAAAGGCTGACGAAACTCCCAATGGTGCTGCTGCGACAAAAACAGAAGTCAGTACAGAAAGTATTTTTTTATACATATGTTTTTCCTTTCTAATTATCCCTGTGCCGAAACACAGGGATAATTTTTTAAGTATAATTATTTTGCACGGTATTTTACATACTCACGGATATCAGAAACAGTTTCCGATTCTTCGGGAATTGTTGAGGATTCAAGTGTTTCAGTTTTCTGATAGGTGTATATGGTGTATGCGTCTTTGTATCGGTATTCATCATGGGTTACGTGTTCGCCTTTGAACTGAATTACACCGCCTCCGTCATTGTAACCTGTGGTATTGCCTGCATTGTATCCTGCATAAGTTCCTGATGAATTTGTTCCCGCAGGTATGGGTGTATATGAGTTCCATTCATCATCGGAATGAAGTCCCCATTCCTGACAGGTTACAGTAGAACCATAATAGTCTGTGCCTACATTGTAGTTGTAGTAATATCTGTGTCCTATACGGTACCATGTATATCCGTAATATCCGTCAGAAACATTTCTTGACTCAACTTTTCTTGTGTCAGAACCGCTTACTGCATCTCTTGACCAGCCTGACCAGTCAGTCCAGTTTGTAACGGAATCTATAAGTTCCCAGCCGTCCATTGAACTTTCCTCAGATGTTGTAACAGATGTATTTGTATAAGTATATTTCGTATCAACTATCTGTGCATCTTTGGGAACTTCACTTTTGAGAACCCAGTCGGAAACTTTATTCTGTGTCCAGTGTGCATAAAGCGTAATATTTTCTATTGTTGTACACTCTGTTGAAGATGTAATTTTATCTCCTCCTGTCGGCTTAGTAAACCAGCCGTCAAAGGTAAAGTAATCTCTTGAAGGCACGGGGAGATTTCCGTATGTTCCGCCCACTGTAACCGTTGTTGATTTTGTATCGCAAGTTCCGCCGTTTGCATCAAAAGAAACGTTCTTTGTTGATATTTTCCAAGGTATCTTAACATCGGTGCTTGTTTCATCAAAGCCGTAAAGTCCGTTTAATGTCAGTTTTACGGGCAGAACATCGGTAAGCAAATGAATATCGTCAAAGAAAAGAGTGTTGTCTTTTATTGAGTATCCCGTATTTGAGGCAGAGTACCACAGGGAATCATATCCGTTAAGCACATTCTGCATTTTGAATCCTGCGTTGAGTGCTTCGGTCACATCTACCGATGATTTGAAGAAATCCGAATCCATTGCAATTCGTTTTATTTCAACGTCAGGATTCATTAATCCGAGGACATAGCCTTCGGGGGCATCGCCGTTGTAAAGGAGAACGGAAACTTTCTGTTCGGGTTTTCCTGCGAAATTATAGAGCATTTCGAGATTTTTCCTTGTGAAAAGTTCAGGGTTGTCGGCTACATCAAGATATTTAAGTGTGCTGAATCTTGTAATAGGATAAATATAGCCGTCAGTTTCGCTGTACGAGCCGTTGAAATCGCTGATATCGGTATTTCTGAGGCTGAGATATGTAATATTGTCCATGTCGGGCAGTTTGTCAACAGAACCTATTTTCATGTTGGAAAGCGCAAAATAACGGAGATTCTGCTTGTTTGTAAAGGTATCTATATTGACGGTTTCCGTATTTGCTGCGGAATCAAGGAAAAGTCCTTCAATGTTTTCGCAGCTTCTTATATTTCTGAAATCAAAGGAATCAAATTTATGTCCCGCAAGATTGAGGTATTTAAGCTGGCTGAGAGTATTAAGGAATGTAAAGTCTGTAAGACCTGAATTTTGCATTGACAAATAATTAAGCTTTGTCATTGAGCGGACAGCCGATGCCGATTCAAGTTCAACATTGTTTATATAGAACACTTCAAGAGCCGTAAGGGGCGAAAGTGCCGAAATATCTTTAATTTCGGGGTTATCGCTCAAATCCAGAATTACAAGGTCTTTCATTCCGCCGAGATAACTCAGATTGTCAACAGATTCAGAAATTTTTTCACCTGTGTTTTCGTCTTTGCCGTCTGTTTCCTGCGACTGTGCTATGTTGCAGTTTGCAAGTTCAAGGTGTTTCAGACCGTCAAGATTTTGTAAAAATCCAAGGTTGGAAACATTGTTTCCCGAAAGTGAGAGATATTCAAGTTTTTCAAGATTTTCAATACTCTGTACCGAATCGCCGTCAATAATATTATTATTTAAACGAAGTTCGGTTATGTTCGGGCATCTGTCAAGGTTGAGAATTTGTTCAAATGTCTTGACAAATTCGCCGTCATTAGTGTAATAGCCCTGATTTTCAAGGAAAAGATTTTCAAGGCGTGGGAAAGAACCTGCATCAAATGTTGAAAGTTCATTTTTGTCAAGGTCAAGATATGTGAGAAGTGAAAGGTTGTCAAGAGTTCCTGCCACACTGCCCACATGGTTGTTGCTTAACGAAAGAATTTCAAGATAAATCAGTCTCCTGAGAGATTTTACGGTGTGAATGTCATTATTGTCAAGTTTAAGGCAGACAAGCGACTGTAATTTTGAAAGGGGTTCAAGCCCGTCAGATGAAACAGTTGCAGATATGTTATTTCCTGACAAGTCAAGAGTTGCAAGAAGTTTACAGTTTTCAAGGGGTGAAATATCAGAAATATTATTATCGGCAAGCCAGAGAGTTGTAAGATTTTTCATCAAACCTATCGGTTCAATATTCATGGGAGTATTTATATCATACTCATAATCTTCCAAATCTTTCAGAATTTTCTTTCCTGTATTCTCGCCTGTTGTGTATTCGTAGTAATTCAAATCCCTTGAAAGCGTAAGAACCGTTATATTCGGTATGCGTGAAACGGTTTCTCCGCTGTCATTTACAAACGAGAGATTGCTTATGTCTGTTATATAGTTGCCCTGCAAGAAAAGTTCTTTCAGTTCTGTGAACGGCTGTTCAGCCTGTGTTCTGCTGTCGGTAAGAGTGAGAAAATCAACATTTTTCAGTTTGTTGTAAGAAAGGTCGATTCCTTCAATCAAAAATTTGGACGAGAATACAGAAGGCGGTATATCGGAAATTCCGCAGTTTGAGAGTGAAAGCTGTTCAAGATAATTAAGGCTTGCAAGTTCGCCGAGACTTGCATTTTCTCCTGAAAGGTCATTGCCTGACAAGTCAATTTTCTTGTAATATTTGAGATATTTAAGACCGCTGAGACAGGTAATTCCCTTATTTGAGAGGTCAAGCTCATAGCCGAGTTTTTCCATTACGTCTGTGTCATAGATTTCTTCTTCCGTGAGAATACCGTTGTCATCGCCGTATTTTTTATCAAAAATATTAAGCAGTGCATTGTAAAGATTTACATCGGGAATCTTGTCGGTTGAGATTTCAGTGCTGTTGCCTGCAAGCTGTACATCAAATTCAAGACCTGTGCGTTTAAATCTGTCGTCACCGTTTCTTTCGATGTTCGCATAGACCTTAGCCCATTCCATATAGCCTGCCTTTTCGCCTACATTTATGACTTTGTATGTTGTGCCGTTTACTGTTTCATTCGCACCGATATCAACCTTGCCTGATTCTATATCGGGAATCCATGAAACAGTTAAATCATAAAGCGGAACGGTTGTCGGGAAGTATGTTTCGCCTGAAATTACGGACGGGACAAAACTCTTTATGTACTGTTCTGCATATTCAACCTGTTCTTCAATGGGCTTTTCGGGAACGGTTCTTGTTATGCGTCCCGTATGAATAACATTTCCGTCAAAAATAAAATCATACTGCAATGTTACATTTGTTTCATCTTTGAGATAAATTATTTCGTTGTTTGTTTCATCGAGGACACGCTTGTCAGCGGTTGAACCGTCAGAATTTTTGACAACAGACCACTGAATGTCAACGTTCTGCACAGTATTTACACCGTAGTTAAGTCTTTCGGATTCAAGCGAAACATAGCCCGGAAGCCTGTAATGTTCGGGCAGTTCTTTCGGAATTTTATTTATTGTTTCCATGAACTGTTCGGGGCTTGGCATATCAATAATGCCCTTGATTTCCCTCTTGAAAGTGTGTGTGCCGTATTTTACACCATTGAAATAAATATTTGCGGTAAAATCAACCCATGTGGTATAGGGAAGCTGTTCGGGTATGTCAACGACATAATCCTTGCTTATATTAACGCTCTGTGCAAGCACACCGCTTTTTATAGACCAGATAATATCAAGTCCCTCGTATTCTTTTGAAGAAAGCATATTGAACGAGCCGAAATTGCTCTTGTACGGGAGCTGGAAATCATCTGTTATATATTTTCCTTCTTCTGCAAAACCTGTTTCAAGGACGTTTATAACTTCCTTTGCTTTGAGCGCATAGGGGTCAGGGCTTCCGTACCATGCATAAATTTCCGTATCGGAGCTGATTTTTGAAAAATCAACCTCAACATATTTATCGGGGGACAAAGACCAGTTATATTCTTCAAAGCCTGTCTGCACGGGAAAATCAGGGACATTATTCAGGGCAGAATCTTTTTTTACAGATTTCTGTGCGTAAACTTCTCCGTCAGCATCATAGAAAGTAACGTTTACTCTGTCGCCGAGAGTAACGTCCATTTTTACGACTTTCTGCTGAATGATACCCGCATCTCTTGAATTTACTTTCGGGGTAACACCGTCCTCCTCAAAATCCATATATGCATTGGAATATTTTTTCGAGAGGTCAGGAAGTTCACGGATTTTTACTATATACTGCTTTAAATATGTAACATCTTTTGACTGGATTTTTCCGTTCAAATCCGCATCACCGTACTGATATATTGTCATATCGGTAAAGCCCGATTTGATTTTGTAATCGGTTGAACTGCCGCTGTCGGTTTCGCTTGATGCATTGTTGGTTTCTTTGCTGTCAAGGGAAATAAAGCTGTAATTTCCTGCGGAAAGGTCATCATTCACGTGGAAAGTCAAATCCACAACATTTATTTTGTCAGTCTGATTATTTTCGGAACTGTAAGAGATGTAGATTTTTCCGTCTTTTTTGTTTACTTCAACAGTGCCATTACTATCTTTGCAGGCTTTTGCATCAACAAGCGAAACAGCTGAGGAATCATAATTGAGTACAGCCTCAAAAGACGCTATATTTGAATTTTCGGGGACAAATACGGTTGTGGTGAAATTCTTGTCCTGCTCCGCCTGAAAATCAGTATTTGAAAGCGTTGCGTTTACAGTAACGTCCGCCGCAGATGTGCTTAATGCTGTAAGGGGAAGAACAGCCGTAAAAGCACTCACCAGAGCAATTGTATAAATATTTTTTTTCACAGCTTATCTCGCCTCCTTGGGAAGTTTTGCTTTTTGCTGTTCCTGTGCCATATCAATAAGTTCTGTTGCCGTTATAAAGCCTTCAAAGAAATCGGCATAAGTTACAAGTTCGCCTGTGTACCAGTGTTCTATATAGCCGTTTGCGAATACTCTGCTTACACCGTTGAGAAGATTATAATTCACATACTGACCGTAGAGGACTTTTTCTTCTCCTGTGGAATCTGTTTTTACAGCCTCAACATAATAGGGAACTTTAACCACATATTCGCAGAGTTTCCAGCCGACATTTTTTACTTCCTTGTCATCTCTTGCATTGAAAGTTCTTGAAACGCCTACCGAAAGGGAGTGGTCGTTTCCGTACTGATAGTCAACGCCGTATCCTATGCCGACAGCCATATCTTTTGCGTGCTGCTGACCCGATGAAGAATTTGAGCCGTTTGTAACTGTATTTTCAAAAGTTTCGGAATCGGAAATTGCATTTCCCTCCGTATCTGACATTTCCTCGGAAGTTGTGTCTGATTTTTCATTTGTGGAGGCATGGGTGTGACCTGTTTCTTTTGACTGTGATGTAGTGTGTCCGGTAACACGCCCTGTTTCAACTCCTGCCTCTACTCCGAATGTTCTACTTCCTACAATTTTAACATCACCAAGTGCCTCAACACCTGCTTCCATTCCTAATGAACTGGAAAAAGACGCACTGGCTTTTCCGATTATGGAATCCGTAATTTCATCTGAAACGGAATTTACAGTGGATTCGGAATCTTCTTCTGTTTCTGATTTTGATTTTGTAATTGATTTTCCTGCGGACTTTGTATGCTCACGGGATTCATTTTCCTCATGGGTATTTGACTTAGCCTCGCTTGCCTCGCTGAAAGTAGTGAAATCCTTTGAAGAAACGTTGCTTTCAGATGTTGAATAATCCGAACTTACGGCAACTGTTTTTCCTGCGGAAACTGTTTCGGATTCGCTTATTTCAATTTCAAGGGAATCAGCGTTGAAGAATCCGTCATTGCTTACGCCTTTATACTTTTTATCTCCCGGAATACCGAGAAAACTTGATTTTGAATAGTATTTGCTGTTGTCCATGACATCGTTTATACTGTTCATCTGCGAAGCAATACCTGTTGCAAGGTTAAGCCCTGCATATTGTTTTGAGATATTTCCGCCCTGAGCGGCAATATCAAGAATACCCTGCAATTCGCCCAGATTCATCATAAGCTTTGAAGTACCGCCGAGAACTTCTTTCGGGTTGTAGTCGGTTATTGCCATAATTGAAGCATCTTTGTAATCTGTGGGCTGATATATGCGGTAAGTTATATCGCCGTCCTTTACTTCGGTATAAAACTCGTACTCAACATATTCATACCAGTCTTTTTCCGTGAATTTCGGGTCTGAAAGTTTGAGTTTGGGCGATGTCAGTCCGGGAAAAAGCTTGGTGTAGTCATAAATTTTCCCTTTTGCTTTCCCGTCCGAAGAATCCGATGTATCCGTTTTTGTGACGGTTGATGTTGTAGTTTCCTGAATTTCGCTCAGCGTTGTCACAGCGGATTCCGAAACGGGTTCAGACGCTTTTTCTTCCTCTGCAAAACTTGTTACAAGAACAGCAGATGTCATAACAGTAATTGCAGAAACGAAAGCGACAGTATGCCTGATACTGTTTCTGAATTTTTCTTTCATTCAATAAACCTCCCTGTTTTTAATTTATTTTACGACTGATTTTTTACAGTCAGTAAATAACGATTTTGTCATTTACAATTTTGTATGTCACATTTACATAATCGGTAAAATCCTGATTCCATGCGGCTATATCTTTAATATTGTAATTCAAATTTGTTTCGGCGGGCTGAGAACTTAATTTTTTCAGCCTTATACTGCATAAATTCACATCTGCCGTAATATTTTCGGTGCTTACAAAGCTGATTAAAATTTTTCCGTCATCGGTGCAGTTACATTCTGAATCGGAATCCGTAAAGCCGAACGAATCGAAAGCGAAAATATTTTTATCAAAAGTTATTTCGAGGTCAAGAACGGAAAAATAAGCATTTCCGCCTATTGTTACGGGAATATCTGCATATTCGGCATTGTCCCCTACATATACGGTATCATTGAATATTGCGTTTTCGGTTTCGCTTATGTTTTCTGTTTCAGCCGTAAGCGAATTATCCTGAGTATCGGAATCCGTGTCATTTTCCTCCCAGCCGATAAATACTTCCGTTCCTTTGAGATATGCGGGACGGTTTAAATTGTCGGCTTTGACCTGTACAGTCTCGGAAGTTTTTTCTGTTTCGGCGGAATTTTCGGAATCTGCCGCAGTTGTTTCCGATGAAAATACATTATCTGTAACGGAACTTGTATTTTCGGTTGTACTTGTACCTGAATCGGGTTCTGTACTTGCAGACAATGATTCAGCGGGAATTTCGCTGTTTTCCGCAGGGGTGTCCGCTGTTTCTTCTTTGTTTGTATTTTTTTTGTCACCGCAGCCGCAAAGCATTATTGCAGAAACAATAAGAATTACAGGTAAAATTTTAATTTTTGTTTGCATTTTGCAACCTTTCCCAACAGCATAAGCGTTATATAAAAATTATAAAAGGTATATCAGTTTTATTGTATCACTGTTTGAACTCTTTGTCAATATGCAAATTTGCTAAAATTATGCAAATCGGCGACAAAAAAATCCGATGCTTAAATACATCGGATTTTTTCTTTCATGTTAATTTCAAGCACCCTATGGTGACGGGGGTGTATAAAAGAGCGGAAAAACAGCCAAATTCTGCACCTGTTTCCTTAACCCCCCCAATTTTCACAAAACTGTCACAATTAAAATATGACCAAACTGTGAACAAATAATTAATAAGTTTTTCAGCCCCGTATTCAAAAGCCCTGTGGCCACGATAATATTGTATCATAAGTTTTCAAAAATGTCAAGTATTTTTTGGCATTATATTAATAATATAAAGCTGTCTCATACAGTTATAGTTTAATCCTATAACTTTTAAGAAAATTTAACGATATTCAACAATACAAAACCTATTGACAAAGTAAGTATGTTATGGTATAATATACTTACTTAATAGGTATGCTTTACTGCGGATTAAAACGGATATCAATGCTTTTTGCCCGCAGAAAGGAGGAAGGTATGAAAAGAATAGAAGTAATTTCCCTTGACAGAATTGGGCTTGTCAGCGAAATATCAGGTGTGATAAGACGTATGAACGGAAACATAATAAATCACACGGCAAATGTGATAACAGATGAAAAAAATATACCTGTCTCCTATTTTACCGCTGACGTACATTTTGACAAAATCCCTGAAAACGAACTGTTTTTACGCAGGTTACGCAGAATAAAAAACGTAAGACAGGTAATAATTACAAATATATAAGGTGATATAAATGAACGAAGAAATAAGAAAAGTAATATATGACAAATATATAGCTCCCACAAAAAAAGAACGCCCCGACTATATCGGCGTTGAAATAGAAATGCCCGTTGTAAATCTTAACGGCAAACCCGTTGACGAAAATATTTCACTTGAAACAGCGGAAAAATTTGCAAAGCATTTCGGTTTTTCGGAATCAGGCAGGGACGCTGACGGCAATATGACTTCCGCCGTACACAAACAGAGCGGTGATATTATCTCATTTGACTGCTCGTATTCAAATCTTGAACTTTCTTTCGGAAAAGCCTCAAATCTTTTCGATATAAAGGAAAGTTTCGAGAAATACTGCCGTTTTCTGAATATGGAATTTTCAAAGCACGGCTATACTCTCACGGGAATGGGAATTAATCCCCATGCCGACATAAATCATAACAAGCCGATTCCGAATGAACGTTACCGTATGCTTTATCATTATCTTCATTCATATCCTCAGCATAAAAATGAAGTTGCAATAAATTTCCATAAACGCCCCGATTTCGGAACTTTTACAAGTGCGTCACAGGTACAGCTTGACGTTGAATACGATAAGCTTACAGACGCAATAAATGTTTTTGGTCTGCTTGAACCGTATAAGGCTCTGCTTTTTGCAAATTCGTATCTGCCCGAATATCCTGATTTTCTTTGTGTGAGAAATATGCTCTGGGAACACAGTATGCAGGGCTATAATCCGCATAATGTCGGAATGTTTGACAAAAAAGTATCAAGTATTGACGAGCTTATTGACTACATAGGTTCGCAGTCAATTTACTGCACAATGAGAAACGGAAAATATATAAACTTCACTCCCCTGACCGTCAGCGAATATTTTTCACGTCCCGAAATAAAAGGCGAATACTTTGACGGTGAAAAATATTCGGAAATAAATTTCACTCCCGAAATAAGCGATATCGAATATCTCAGAACATTCAAGTTTGAAGATTTGACATTCAGGGGTACTATTGAGTACAGAAGTTCCTGCTGTCAGCCTCTTTCGGAAGCCATGACGGTTGCGGCTTTCCATACGGGGCTTAAAGAAAAACTCTATGAACTCAAAGAAATTCTTGAAAACGACCATATTATATATTCTCACGGATTCAACGCAACAGAACTTCAAAAACTTTTCTCAAAGAGACAAAATCCGTATTTTACCAATGAAAACAAAATTGAAAGACAGCTTATGCGTATACTTGACCTTGCATCTGAGGGGCTGAAAGACAGAAAACTCGGCGAAGAAACCCTCCTCTCCCCTCTCTATGAAAGAGTACAGAAACATACAAACCCTGCATCATCAATGCTTGACGGAATAAGAAACGGCATACCCATGATAAACTATATTCAGCAATATTCAGCTATATGAGGTGATTTATATGAACAGTTCTTGTTACGGCGGAAAATTCGGGATTGAACGTGAAACCCTCCGTGTTGACGGTCACGGCAGACTCGCACAGACTCCGCACCCTTTCGGAAACGATGAAAATATTACCCGTGATTTCTGCGAAAATCAGATTGAAATTGTTACTCCCGTCTGTGGGAGCATTGGCGAGGCTCTTGAATCGCTTGCGTTTTTTGACAGAAAAGTCCGTGAAACTCTTACCAAAAGCGGCGAGAGCATATGGCTTTACAGCAACCCTCCGCATATTGACAGTGAAGATGAAATACCCGTTGCGGATTTCACAGGTTCTCACTCATCAAAGAAAAGCTACCGAAAGTTTCTTGAACAGAAATATGGTAAAAGACTTATGCTTTTTTCGGGAATACATTTTAATTTTTCCTTTGCAGATGAATTTCTCCGTGAATTAAATACGGAAAATGAGGATTTCGTGGATTTCAAAAACAAAATTTACTTGAAACTCTACAAACAGCTTATGGTTCACAGTTGGCTTTTGGTTCTGCTGACCGCATCAAGTCCGTATTACGATGAATCACTTGACAAAATCGGAAAACGTGGTATAATTATAGGAGAATATTCCTCACTAAGAAACAGCAGGCGTGGCTACTGGAATAAATTCCTGCCTATACTTGACCACAGGAATTTGAAAACTTTTACTGGGAGTATTAAAAAACATATAGTCACAGGGTCTTTGTATTCGGCAAGCGAACTCTATCTCCCGATAAGACTGAAACCAAAGGGCATAAATACACTGGAAAATCTCGCTGAAAACGGTGTTGACCATATCGAACTCAGAATGTTTGACCTTAATCCCTCCGCACCGCTCGGAATTGACGGCAGAGACCTTGAATTTGCACATCTTCTTATGATTTTCCTGATTTCTCTGCCCGATTTCGACTTTACCCCTGCCTTACAGGAAAAAGCAGTAAATGAACATAAAAATTCCGCCCTGCTTGAACTCGATGCGGAATTTCTTGAACGTGGGGAAAATATTATGGAGGAAATGGAAAAATATTTTTCCGACAACGAAAAAGCTCTTGAAACAATTGCATTTGAACGACAAAAACTTGACAGCCGTAAGGTCTGTAATGGCATAAGTAAAATAACTTACGAATAAAGAGGTGATATGAATGTGCGAGCTTCTTGGCTTTACTTCTGAAAAAAATACGGATATATCAGAATATCTGCGGACATTTTTCACACACAGCAGAAATAATCCGCACGGCTGGGGAATGATGTACGAAAACGACAACAACAGAATTATTCTCAAAGAACCCGTAAACGCAAGCGAAAGCTGTTTCCTCAGCGATATGATTGATTTTATCCAGCCACAGAAAAATCTCCTCGCACATATAAGATTCGCCACAGTCGGTTCTGTAAATGAAAAAAACTGCCACCCCTTTACGGGAAAAGACGTTTCAGGCAGAGAATGGACTCTCATTCACAACGGAACTATTTTCAACAGCAGACACAGCCACAGATATTCGGTAATTCAGGAGGGCGATACGGATTCGGAACGCTTTTTTCTATCCATGATTGATACAATAAATGAACATATTTCAAAATCAGTTCAAAGCGAACATATGCGTTTTGAAATAATAAATAATTTCATCGTTGAAAATGCTCCGAGAAATAAGCTTAATCTCATGATTTATGACGGAGATATACTGTATGTACATAAAAATCTGAAAAATACTCTTTGTTTTAAAAGACTTGAAAAAGGAATTATTTTTTCTACAAAGCCCCTTGACAACAGCCCGTGGATACCGTTTCCTATGGCACAGGTTATCGCATATAAGAACGGTCATGAGGTTTACAGAGGCGACCGCCATAAGGGAATTTTTATTCCGCCGCTTGAATATATAAGGGCTATGGACGCTATGTATATATGAAACTAAAAACGGGAACGACTGTTTAAAGCCGCTCCCGTTCGTTTTTTACTCAAAAAATCCTGCTCCGAAAATGGTCTGTAAATTTTCTGTAATATTAATTTTGATTTGGAATGTAATTTTATTTTACATTAAACAACGGAAACTGCATTTTTATACGGCAAACATAATTTCTAAGGAGGATTTTTTATGAAATTCACAAGTTTTCAGCCCTTAATTCTCACTAAGGCCGCAGAATCGGCAATCAAGGTTTTTGAGGCTCTCGGCTTTGAAAAACGTCATGCACCTGTTGTGGTAAGCAACGGCAAGGAAATTAAAGACCGTATGCATGAAAAATGCTGACGGATTCGGTGTTGATGTATCCGAAACATATGCACTTCCGCAGGAAAGCTTAACGGTTATCCGCATAAATGTTGATTATTTTGACGAGGCTTATAAAATGCTTACGGAAAAAGTATTCAAGAACTTTTACGGAAACCGTACAGCAGACCACCCGTCATCTAAATCCGCCATTATGATTTCTCCGTCAGGATTTGCAATAAATCTCATCAAGCATATCAAGAAAGAAACATAAAGGAGAATCGTTATGAAAATTACATCTTTTAACCGGCTTATCATTACACCAAAGGCTGATGACTTAATTTCTCTTTTTGAAGAACTCGATTTATATCAAAAATTGTGATTCGGAATATGACAAAAAGCTGTATAACCAAGCGGTTATACAGCTTTATCTTTAAGTTTTACAGAAAGCTTTTATTTTACAGGGAGAGTTGTTACACTTCCTGCATCGTAAAGCTGAATAACAGCAGCGTCTTTACCTGTAACACCTGCCTGCCCGTCAACATCTGCATTTTTGCGAGCCTGCTCATCAAGGGGATATTTTTCCGAATTTGCAAGGTATTGAAGTATAGCAACGGCATCGGAAACGCTGACATTTCCGTCAAGGTTTGCATCTCCGTAAAGAGTTTTCTCAGCGGGTGCATCTCCTGTGAGTTTAAGAAGTCCGAATCCCGAAGTATCCGTGTAGCCCATGCCCGTGAGGTCAAACCAGTTGGCAATACCTGTACGTTTTCCGCCGTTGTCTCCGTCATCATTCACCTGAACGTCAAAACCAACGACCTGACCCGAAATAAATCCGCCGAGAGTTGAAGGTATAGCCATTTCAACAAGATAGCCGTCAGAAGTTTTTACAGCGGAAGATTTGAATTTGTCTGTGCTTAAACCGTCAGTTACAGTCTTTTCACCGTCAAAATTCACACGGCACTGTATATCGTCAGATTCATAGGAACTTGTCTTATGGTTGTTCTCATCGAGGAAAACTTCAACCGTATCCTGCTCGTAGGCGTTTGTGCTTGATTTTCCGAGAACAGGGTCTTTGACTTCTGTTAATATATAGATATATCTCTTGTCCCAGAGCATACGTGAAACGCCTGTTGCGCCGTCAGTACCCATTGAATAATTATTTACGTTTATAACGGGAGCATTTTCCCATATATCGTCAATTTTTCCGTCAATAACGGGAGTGCCTGCAACGGCTTCCGCAAGTGAAGGGCGTTTTTTAAGCGTGAGTTTTCCGTAGGAGAGTTCTGAATTTTCGTCAATGTAATTGTTTGTATTCCATGCAGTACCGTCAATAACCACTTCAAAACGGACAGTATCGCCTGTTTTGAGTTCTGATGTTGGTTTCAACGAGACAACAAGAGAACCGTTTTCAACAGTGGTTTCCGTTGTTTTAAAACAGTCTCCCGAAATGGTTACTTTTGCGCCCTTTTCGGTTTCAAGCCAGAAAGATATTCTTCCGCCGTTCATGTCATAGGCAGCCTGAAAACTTCCCTTATCGCCTACCTGATTGACAACAGCACCCTCAAATATTGAAGTATTTGTTTTGCCTGCACTTGAAAGCATATATGCAGGAATTGCCTTTATTGTCTGTACTTCCGAATCTGTATCGACAACGGCATAATATGCGTCCTTAGCCTGATAGTCCTTGTCAAAAAGCAGAGGATATCCGCCTATCCAGCTTGTTGAATCGGTAATTCCCCATATTACAACAGCAGAAAGGTTCACTCCGTCATCTTTGACTCTTTTGTACATCTCAAAGCATTGTCTGTAACGCTCCGCAAGTGAAAGCAAATCCTCATCAGTATTTGAACGCAAAGAAACATCAAGTTCCGTTACCTGAATTTCAAGACCCATATCCGAATATTCACGCAGAGCGTTTTCATACTGCGAAATTGAGGGACTGCTCATTCCTATATGCGACTGCATACCCATACCGTCAATTAACTTTTCATCAACAAGGGGTTGAAGAATTTCGGATTTTATGTATTTAAGTTTTGCGTCACTGTATTCGTTGTAGTCATTATAGAAAAGCTTACAGCCTTCGGGAGCATACTTTCTTGCATATTGGAAAGCCTTTTTGATATAGCTCTGGTCGCCGTAAACGCTTACCCAGCCCGATGAGCCGTCACCCTGAGAATATGCGCCTGCGTTGCGTATAGTACCCGAATCAGATGCAGCCTCATTAACAACGTCCCATGAATAAACATTGAGTTTCGGATATTGTGTTTTTATGGCTTCCATAAGGTTTTTAATGTAGTTTTCCATACGCTTGTCCATTATTTCGGGAGAAACGAAATCCGCATTGTCGTCATAGTTTTCCTTGAAAAACCAGTCGGGTGTCTGGGAATGCCATACAAGCACATGACCTCTTAAATCGAGGTTGTTTTCTTCGCAGAATTTCAGCATAGAGGAAGCCTGTTTGAGAGATATCTGCGGATTTGTCTGGTCGCCGTTGCTGTTCATATACTCAATGGTTGCGGATTTGTCAAGGACAGCTTCGGGTTTGAGTTCATTTCCTATCGTTACGCTGTTGTAATGTTTGAGTATGAGGTCTTTTGTTGCGCCCTGAGTAAATTCACTTCCCGCAACAGCACAGCCTATTTTAAAATAGTCGCTGTAAACATCTTTCAGGGAAGAGATATCTTCCTGAATGGCAGGGTCAGGAAGGCGTTCGCCCGTTACATCATCAAGATAGAATCCCATTAAATCCTGTTCTGTAACAGATGCTTCGGGCTTGTAAGCCGTCTGAACGTACACATATATATTTGATGCGCCCTCGGGAATGGTACATTCAGTTCCTATGTATGTCCATTCTCCCTTGTTGGCGGTTTCGGTGTATATTGTATAATAATTTTCTTTTCCTTCAAGGTCATATTGAAGGTTTATAGAAAATTTCTGCGTGTCAGTCCAGTTGTCGCCCTCATACATGACATAGCACCCAAAACGGTAATAACCGCCTGCTTCAAGGACAAGAGTTTTGTTGCAGGTTGCGCCGTTCCAGAGCTGTTTTCTGCCGTCCGTATAAAGGGAATATTTTCCGCTGTGAGCGTATTTGTCGGTAACTTCAAGTGTGGTATTTGAACCTCTTGTCTGCCAGCCCATTTTGCTGCCGTCATCGAAATTATCGGAAAAACCGTCCTCAGAGGAATCTTTTTCGATTTTTTCGCCGTTTACAGTGAAATCGTCCATGTAGAAATCACTCAAAGTTGAGGACTCAACATATACAACGATATTGCTTGCGTCAGAGGGAACAGTATAATTTCCCTTGATTTCAGTCCATTGACCTTTCTGAACGTTCACGCCTGAAATGTACTTGTAGTTTTCTTTTCCGTCCTTGTCAGTGTAAAGACATTGGAGGTTGAACTGTTGTGACTGTCCGCCAACCTCATCATCATAATACACGGCAACACTTAAAGAATACTGCCGGTCGGGATACATAATGCCTATCATTGAAGCACCTGCTCCGTTCCAGTTGACAGTACGCCCCGTAATACCAAGGGACTTTTTGCCCGAATGGAACTGTTCGTCCGTGAGTTTTATTTCGGTACTGCCGGAAGTTCTTGCCTTCCAAGTGCCGAAACTTTCCTCAAATGTGTCGTTTACGAGTTCAACAGCCTCAGCGGAAGCACTCATGGGTACAGAAGTGCAGGAGAGCGCAAGAGCCATTGAAATCATCGCAAATTTTTTCAATCTCATGTTATCATCACCTCAAAAAAATTCTATAACATCATTATACAATTTCGCCTTTATTTTGTCAACAATTTTTTTCTTAATTTTACCTATTTGTTATCTTAATAGAACATATTTGCCATATAATAAGACCGACTGTTTTCACAATCGGTCTTTATTGCAGAATCGGGCTGATTTCTGCGGTTATTTACTTGTAAGCTTTACAACGATGATTTCGTTGTCGGGTTCGAGTATAAGTTCATTCTGTACTATTTTCAGATTGCTGTTATCATTTTTCGGGAGAAGAACTGCCGTATCAAGACCGTCATTGTTATCCTCCGTTCTTGAAAACAGATAACTTATATTATTTTTTACACAGCCTATCGGAATATATTCGTGACCTGTCGCCTCATAAACCCACAGTATAAGTTCACGCTTACTGCCAAAATTCAGCTTGCCCGAATAATTCTTAAAGAAAAGCGAGGATTTTATTGAAAGTATGTTACATTCATTTGAAAGTTTATTGCTTGAATTGCGTGACGCTTCATCGCTTTCAAATGTTATCATGTCTTTGATGTAGTCAAGGCGAACGGGGTCTTTTCCGAGCTGTGCATAGAGACAGCTTATAAACCTTTCACTTACAACTACCTGGTCATGATTTCTTTTTTCGATAATGTTTTCATTCTGCATATCGAGAACTTCAACGATACAGTTATGTATGTCAAGAGTATCGTTGCGTTTAAGGCTGTTCCAGAAAAGAAGCGGTTTTTCGTCAATATTTGTATCGCTGCTGTCATCGTCCGAAAGAAACAGTACGGAATTTACATCATCAAGGACGGAATGTCCGTTTTTACTGATAAACGGTTCAAAGATATCCTTTACAATAACCACTTTGCTTTCGTCACCGAATAATGAACTGTATTCGGGCATATTGCAGTATTTTCTGATTTTTTCTTCATTTTCCTCTGTATCCATAAGGACAACAGTAAGCTTAAAGCTGGGAAATTCATTTTTGAAACACACAAAGCTGTCGAGAATATAGCCGAGTTTCCGATTAGAACCAACTATTAAAATTTTGGATTTGTCGCTGATAATACACGGAATGAATTTTCCTTCGGGGAGGGGTTTTTTAAGTTTGTACTGACCTGCTCCCGAATTGCTTATAAGATTTTCGCTTTCGGAAATATACAGTCGTTTGTTTTCGGTGTCAAGCACGGGCAGTGCGGAATTTTGTCTTTTTAAATCCTCCTCAATTGATACGGATTTCGGGATATCTTCAAGGTAAAACTCAACGCCTTCAAAACTGATAAGATGCAGGAGAGCATCACAGAGAGAAGGCATAACCGCTGTTACAGCCATTATTTTTCCGAGCAGTTCGTTGAAATTTACGGGGAAACAATTATTCCCCGTCTTGAAAGGATACTCCCTAATAAGCTTTTCTGTTTTTCCGTCAGAAACTTCTGCAAGCAGGCAGGGCATTGAATCGGGAGAATTTCCGTTGAGATAGCTGTTTACAAACATAAAAAGCTTGAAAACATTAAAGTCCTGAGCGTTTGCGTTGCTCAGAGTTTCTTTGGTATCTTCTCCGTCAGAAGTCATAAGGAGTATGGTTTTTGCGTCTTTGAGGGCGATTCTGTCCAAATCCAGTTTTGAAAAGGGACTTCCGTTCTGAATAATGATATTCTTAAATTTTTTCTTTGCCTGATGAACACTGAAAATATTGTCAATCTGATTTCTTATTTCCTTTTTATCCTTGTCCGACAAGATAACTATATAGGTGTTTTCCATGTCGTCAAAGCAATAATCATAAATTATTGAAGGTACTTTGTGGTTGTAATTCAGAATAACAATATGTTTTTTAAGTTTAAGATTTCTGCGTGTTGCGGCTGATTTTTCGAGTACGCTTGTTATTATGCTTGTAACAAATCCGACTGTACCGCCTGTGAGGGATATCATACCGAGAAGTACAACTATTGTTGTAATTATCAGTGAAACAGGATAATCGCTGTACTGGTATCTTCCGCTTGGGTTTACCATGAGTGTGAACGCAAAGCGTATCATTTCGGAAAAGCTTCTCCCCTCGTTTTCGGGCAGAAACATCAGAAGTGCCGTTGATAGTGCTATAAATATGACATTTACAACAATTATAAGCAGGAACATGAAAACTCCGGGATTATTTTCCGCCCCAACGGTAAGCTTGTTTTTCAGTTTTTCAAAAAAACTCAGTTTGTTTTTCATAAATCTCTCCTATTGATAAATTTTTTACAAGTTGCAGGCAATCGGACTCCATATAAAATCCGCACTTTGCAAAATAATAATATCACTTTTTCAGGATTTTGTCAAGATAATTTTCCAAGCGGAAACAAACAAAAAACTGTCATCATACAATGACAGTTTTTAAAAAGTTATAAGTTTTATTTATCTGTTCCTTTGAACACAAAGGTATATTCGTGATTTTTCTCATCAATTCGGTATTCCTTTGAAAAATCAGCCATAAATTCAAGACGCTGACACAAGTCATATATTTCCTGATTGAATTTATTGTTTGCATTGGTCTGATTTTCTTTCAGGTCATCGGAATTATCTTTCAGTTCCGAAGAAATATCCTTAATCTGTTTTATACCGTCAGCAAATTCAGAGTTTCCGTTTTTAAGTTCTCCGACACCGCTGTAAAGCGAATCCGAACCGTCAAGAAGTTTTGCTGCACCATTGGCAAGTTCCGATATATAGCCGTTAAGCGTACCTGCACCGTCAGCAAGCTGACTGCTTCCGTCACTGATTTGTGAAAGACCGCTATCAAGACTTTCCGCACCCTCCGCAGCTTTTAAAATTCCGTCATTGAGAGAAATATCTCCGTCATATAATTTCTTCATTCCGTCTTTGAGGCTTATACTGCCGTTTTTAAGTTCCGACAAGCCCGTGCCGAGAGAAACAGAACCTTCCGATAATTCGGAAATTCCGTTATAGAGTGCAGTACCGCCGTCATAAAGTGCTTTCATGCCCTCGGAAAGAATATCCGCACCGCTTTTAAGTTCGGAAAATCCTGCGTTCAAAGCCTGACTTCCGTCATAAAGCTGAGAAATTCCGCCTGTTAAATCATTTATTTTTTCGGTGAACAGTTCACTTCCCGAATAAAGTGAATTTATTCCCTCGTTTAAAGTATCAGCACCGCCGTAAATCTGCGCTGCACCGTCAGAAAGGCTTAAAGTCGCCTGATAAAGCTGTTCTGTTCCGTCTGCAAGAGCTTTTCCGCCCTCGTTTGCCTGAGCAATTCCGTCACTGAGAGAAGTAAATCCGTTTTCCGCCTGAGCAAGACCGTCTGAAAGATTTTTAAGACCTCCGCTCAGACTGTCCGCACCGTTTTTAAGTGCAGATACACCTGATTTCAATTCGCCGTTTTCTTTCAGAGATTCGGATATCTGCTGTTGTGCTGTTACAGTCTGTTCAAGTGTTGCAATTGAAACTGCAAGCTGTTCGCTCGGAGACACTTCATACATGGCTTTCAGACCTTCAAGAACCTGCATATTTACGGCTGTAACGCTGTCAAGGGATTCGGATACTTTGTCAATTCCGTCAGATACATTCTGCAAGCCGTCCGAAAGAGAATCCGCCCCCACACTCAATGCGCCTGCGCCGTCTTTGGCGGAACTTATGCCGTTTTCGAGCATATCCGCACCATTTTTCAGTGAATCTATTCCCTCGGAAAGCTGGTTTGCGGAATCTGAAATTATTCCCGTATTTTCACTGAGAAGTGCTGCTCCCGATGCAAGTTCCGAAACGGAATCTTTAAGCTGTGAATTTCCCGTTGAAATTTTACCTATTCCGTCATTGAGAGATACCGCACCGCTGTTCAATGCGTCTGCGCCGTCTTTAACCTGAGAAAATCCGCTGTTTAAAGCATTTGAACCCTCTGCCGCCTGACTGATTCCGTCACTGAGAGTTTCAGCACCGTCCTTTGCGGAAGATATTCCGTCTTTGAGTGACAAAGCACCGTCTTTGACCTGAGAAAATCCCTCATTTAAGGCATTTGAACCCTCTGCCGCCTGAGCGATTCCGTCACTGAGAGTTTCAGAGCCGTCTTTTGCGGAGGATATTCCGTCTTTAAGCGATAAAGAACCGTCTTTTAACTGTGAGAAACCGTTCTTTAATTCGGAAGAACCTGATTTTGCGGAGGATATTCCGTCAGAGAGTTCCCTTGCGGAAGATGCAAGAGTGTCTGCCCCGTCAGATAATTCATTTGCGCCGTCAGACAGTTCCTGAACACCGTTTTTCAGTTCGCCTGCACCGTCATATAATTCATTGATTCCCTTTGTGAGTTCGTCCGAACCGTCAGAAAGCTTGTTCATTCCGAAAAGAAGCGTTCCTGCATTTCCGTAGACATTATTTGCGGATTCAGATACTTTTTTGAGATTTTCGGCTAATTCCTCCGCAGAATCAAATTTGTCAAGATTCAGATTGTTAAACTCCTGATTTGAAACGGTTATAATTGTATCCTCCAAAGAGAGATTTTCAACATCTGCCTCAAAGCTGAAACTGTCGGGAATTTCTATATTTGCATTTTCTTTTTTGTCAAGTCCGAGACTTTCCGAAAACTGCGGAAAAGCCGTTCCCGTAACGGTATAATAATCCCCGTCTGCGGAAATATTGCCGTTTCCTTTTTTTATTTTAACGTTGCTGAATATGTTTCCGTCAAGGCGTGTCACGGAAGAAACTGTAAGCGGAAGATAAATTTTTGCACTTCTTCCGTTAATTTTTTTTCTTATATATTCACGATTCTCATATTTAAATTCAATGACAAGATGACCGCTTTTGCCCTTGATATCGTCAATATCGTATTCTTTTCCGTCAAGCGTATACTTTACGGATATATCAACGGGGATATTTTCGGAGGATTCCCCGACAGATGCACTTTGTTTTTCGCTGACATATTCGATATGCTGTGCGGAAACGTTTTCTTTCTTGAAAACCTTATGAGAAATCCCTGCACCCGTTATGACGGCAACTGCAAGGACGCAGGCGGTAATTTTTCTGTAATTTTCCATGACAAATCACTCCTCTAATCTGCGGAAAAAATCCATTAATTCGTAACAGTTAAGAACTTCTGTTTTTTTGTTTTCATGTGATTTGTGCAGACACGCCGAAACCACATAGTCCGAAAATTTTTCATGCGTAAAATAATAATCCTTAATTCCCGAAACCGTACAAAACGAATCCAAGGGAACGGAAAGTCCGTCCCCTGTCATCTTGATATACGATTCTTTTGATGTCCATATTTCAGCAAATGCCCTGTTGAAATCACTGCTGTTTTCTATGTATTTTCTTTCGTTTTCCGAAAAATATCTCTTTGCAATATCCGAATCAAAATCTTTTACCTGTTCAACGTCAATGCCGACAGGGAAATCAGATTCCGCAAAAGCTACGCATTTCCCCGAATGTGAAAGCGAAAAATTATAATTCTCCGCATTTGAAAGATAGGGCTTTCCGTGAGTGCCGAAATTAAATTCAATTTCACTGTTCGGAATATTATATTTTCGGATTATGCAGAACCGCACAAGCAGTCCCGCAAAAAGTGAAAGAAGTTTATCTTTTTCAAAATAAAAACGATTGATTTTTTCACGTCTTTTTTCGGAAACAAACTCCGTAAACGGACTGCACTCGCCGAAATTTATATTTTCATCAATAAAAAGTATCGTCATATTATTCTCTCGCTTTAAGCACCTCAGCAGGTGTTATATTATTTATTTTTCTCATAAGGATTCTTGTTATCACAAGATATACAAGGAGAATACCGAAATATATTGCAAAATACAGGAACAAAGGATATTCAAGTTCCATACAGCTTGCAATATTGCTTATAAGCATCGGATACATTCCGTCAACAAACTGCTTGCCAAGCGGAATACATATCAGGCTTCCGACTGCAACCACAATGAAATTACCGTCAAGATAGAGTTTTCTTATTTCTTTATTCCTGAAACCGAATATCTTTATAAGCGAAATACTGAATTTTGCCTTGTCTATCATTACATTCAGCATAAGATACATAACAACACAGAATATAATCACAGATGCCGCTATTATCAGTATTATCATGCCCATCATTCTGTCAACGAAAATTCCTGCGGCACGTTCGATATCGTCCTTTGTTGTAACCGAATAAAGCCTGCCTGAGTCTATGTCAAGTTCCTTGTCGGAATAGACTACATTGAAATAATCATCTTCCTGTTCAAATAATTCCCTCATGCTGTCTATGTCCATAAATATTGTAAATCCGGGGGAATACTGAACTTTTCCCTCAACGGTGAACACATAGCTTGAATCCGTTGCGGAATCATTAAGTGTAAATATATCTCCGTCCTTGAAATGAAAACGTTCGTAAATTGAATTGCTTATGGCTGCCTTGTGCTTTCCTTCGGGGAGTACAGCATCAAAATATCTTGATTCTTTTTTAAGTCCTATTATGTTTACTTCGAGGGTATATCCGTCATTGTCTATGCTTAAACTTTCGATATAGGCTTCTTCTCCGCCTTTCGGTACTTCTTCATCGGGATATTTGTAAAGATACTGATAATTATAATGCGTATCGGCAACATTGTTTACTTTCACGGCATCGCACATTACATAAATATCAAGTCCGAGTTCAACGAGGACAACCGCTATCAGAACGCCGCACACAACCGTCATGACCGAACGCAGTTCACGGACTGTCTGTCTTATTCTGAAACGCTTTATAAAGTTTTCGGTTTTTATATTAAATTGTTTGTAGCTTGATGATTTCTGTTCGTTCTTTATAAGTGAAAGTGCAGTCTGTGAAAGTTTCTTGTTTATGACAAGTATATTTACTATAATGCATATCACAGGCGGAAGTATAACTCCGTATGCAATAAGATAAATCGGATAGACCGTTTCATAATTCGGAACGGAAAAATATGCATATGTATCAGATGTCATACTGTCCACGCCTATCGGCGAAAATCCCAAAACCGTTCCGATAATTCCACCAGTAAACGTAAGTATTACAGGAAGTGTTATATAATGGCGCAGGAGAGTATTTTTCTTTATTCCGAGGGCATAAAGTGCGCCTATTACGCTTGATTCTCCGTCTATCTGATTTATGACAAATACAGAAATAACATATGTGAACAATGCAAGAAGAATAACTCCCGCAAAAAGTCCCGCAACCTTGTTTATAGCCACATCTTCCGCAGCCGCACCTATTCTAACATTGTTGTCTGCTGTAACAAATGATGTGAGATTGTAAAGGTCAACATTGAATAATTCATCAAGGAGTTCATCAATGCTGTCATGCATTTCACCCGTACCCGATGAAAGTTCGTCCGCACCGTCAGCCGCTTCAATAACTCCGTCAGTGTATTCAATAACTCCGTCAGCAAATTCCGTCAGCGAATCAAGCGATTCTTTTACATCATTGATTTTGTCTATTGATTCCTGCGGATTGTCAACCTCAACTTTTTTGGAATTTATATCATCTATAAGTCCGTTGAGTTTTTCCGCATAGTTTTCTCTTGTAAGTCCGAGAAATACGCCCTGTTCGTTGAGTGATTCTTCCGTTGTTTTCAGGTATGCGTCAAATAATTCGTCAACTGCATCAAGCAGTTTGTCGTTGTTGTCTTCAAGTTCGTCAAGACCCTCATGAAGTTCCTTTGCACCGTCATCAAGTTTATTAACATCGTCCTGAATATTATACTTTTCTTCGAGGGCATTGTCAATAGTTTCCTTAAAATATTTATTTTCTACTTTTTCGTAGTCAAAATCAAGGTCCTCTATTTTCTTTCTGAAATCAGATGAAGTTATCCCCTCCCCCAGCCTGAACGAATAAACATATTCCTCAGCCTGAACGGAATCGTCCTGAATTGTCATGAGTTCGTTATAAGCCTCATCTGTGACGAACGCAAGCCCGAATGTACTGCTTTCAACGACTGCATCTGCATAAGTTTTTATCGGCATTTCATAATCCGGTGCAGCACCTATTCCGACAACCGTAAACTCTCTGCCTGCGAAATTTATTTTGTCGCCTGTTTTGATATTATGTTCTTCGCAGTAGCGTTTTTCGAGTACGACTTCATCGGATTTTTCAGCCGCATGACCCTCATCAATCATTACAATATCAATAGAAACACGGTTTTTCATCATTCTGAGAATTGAACCGTCCTGCATTTTGACATCTGAATAAAATGCCTTTTCAATCACTGTGCCGTCATTGGTAAGCGTTTCAAGTTCCTCATCTGTAAGCGGTATGAAAACAGTGAAATTTCCGTCCTCAACCATGTTTATGCTTTTGCTTTCTTCTGTACGCATGATAAACATATCCGCTGCGCCTACCATGCTGACAATAACATAAATTCCCAGCGCAATAAGAAAAGTCAATGCAAAGTATCTGCCTATATTGGATTTAAAATCTCTCGGAAGTCTTTTTCGGAGGAGTCTGTCCATTACAATTCCTCCAGTTCGGCTGCGGGAACAAGCACTTCATTCTCATAATCCTGTTTAATCATGCCGTCTTTCACGATTATAACTTTATGAACCATATTTTTTATTGAATTGTTATGCGTTACAATGAGCATTGTAGTTGAATATTTTCGGTTTATTTCTTCGAGCAGGATAAGAATATCCCTTGATGTTTTGGAATCCAGTGCGCCCGTAGGCTCATCACAGAGCAGTAATTTAGGATTTTTAATCAATGCTCTTGCTATGGCGCATCTCTGCTGCTGACCGCCCGAAAGCTGTGCGGGAAATTTATTCTGATGCTCCGTAAGTCCGAGAGTGTCAAGCAGTTCATTCATATCAAGCGGATTTCTTGAAAGATAACTGCACACCTGTATATTTTCCTTGACCGTGAGATTGGGAACGAGATTGTAAAACTGAAAAATAAATCCGAGGTTGTCCCTGCGGTAATCAGATAATTCCGCAGGTTTAAGCCCGAAAATTTCCTTTCCGTCAACAACCACAGAACCCGAATCCATTGTGTCAAGTCCGCCTATGCAGTTGAGAAGCGTGGATTTTCCCGAACCGCTTGTTCCCTGAATTACACACATCTGACCCTTTTCAACGCTTGTTGAAACTCCTTTGAGTACCTGAATATAACTGCTGTCACTGCCGTAACTTTTTTTAACATTTTTTACTTCAAGATACAAATTTTATCCCTCTTTCTGTTTTTAAAGCCGTTTACTGTTCTGTTTTGTTTACAACGGTTTCTGCGAGAGTCTGAATTGACATAGGCTCTGTAAGCTGCATTTCATTACTGAGGTCTACGTTATATTTCTCCTGACAGGTGACAAATATCTGAACGATAGTCATACTGCCTATACCCATTTCTTCCGCAAAAAAATCACTGTCGGAAATTTTTGCAACGGCATCTTCCTCCATAAGTTCAAGAAGAACGCCTCTTATGGTTTGTTTTACTTCTTCGATATTTGCTTTCATAATTTCCTCCGAATTATTTATAAAGGATTATTTCTTCGATATTTTCCGAATTTCCGCTTATATACGAACTCATATAATAGCGTGCGGTCTCGCCCTTTGAAGTTATTGGCAGGGGAATCTTTGAGCAGTAGAATTTTGATATTCTCTTTTGTTGGGGCAGGCTGTAATTCACTGCTTTAAGATTCTCCCTGATTTCCTCTGTAACTCCCTTCTGGGAATAAAAAACAAGTGCAGGCTGTTCATTATGTTCAAAAACGCAGAACTGTTCATTTTCAAGGAAACTGAAATGCGATTCAAGTTCATCAAGATAGATATTTTCACCGTCATCTCTTATCAGGACGCTTTTGCATCTTCCTCTGAAATAATAATTCCCGTTGTCGCTGCTGAAAATATCGCCCGTATGGTAAAATTCGTTCTTATCCCTTGGGATTTCCTCACCGTCAACAAGTGTTGACTGATAAACGATTGAACCGTTTACGGCAAGCTCTCCGAAATTATTTTCATCAGGCGAAAGTATTTCCGTTTCATGACCGCCGACAAGTTTTCCGACATAAGATACGGAATTATCCGCTGAAATATTTCCTATCGAGACAAATCCCGTTTCAGTCATTCCCCAGCCGTTTAGGAAAGTAAATCCCGAATTTAAGGCTTTTTCCCATAAGATTTCATTAAGCCTTGCACCTGCCGACACAGCAAGGCACATATTTTCTCCGAGAAGTTTATGCATGGATTCACTATTGCAGTTTCCGAAACGCACTTCTGCCATTCTGAACAAGCCTTTCCATATAGCGGGAACAGTGCAAAGAACAGTTACACCGTGTTTCCTGCAAGTGTCCGCAATTGAGAAAATTCCCTCTTTTTCGGGAAGAATTACGGATATTCCCCAAGGCAAGACAAGCATACTCAAACCGAATCCGAGACAATGTCTTTGCGGTAAAGTTTCAATTACAACCCATGACGAAACGTCACTTTCACTGAATGTTTTTTCGTCTGCGATAAGGCTTTCCCTTACCCGTCTGCTTTGTTCGATTACCGAATCCGCATGGAAAACAAAAATTTTTGCTTTTCCCGTTGTACCTGATGTGCAGAAAGCAACTCTGTATTCCCATGAAATATTATTCGGTTTTTCGCATGATGAAAATACAATATCCGAAATTTTGCAGAGAATAATATTTTCAATATTTTCATCTTTTTCGGAAACTATACCCGCAAGTTTTGCCTGTTTGCAGAAAGATTCCAAAGCACGGCTATCAATATTTTCGTCAAGAAGAAGTACGGGATAACCGAGTTCTTCAAGGGCAAAAAATATCGGATACCACATGGGGTGATTACGGCTTTTAAGCCCAATCCAGCGACATTTAGGGACATCTGCAAAAATTTTTTCAAGATATGCCGCAGCCGAATCCGTAAATCTTTTAAATTCCCCTGCGTTGCAGTTTTTCTTTTCATCTCCCTCAAACCATGTCATCATAGGACGGTCTGAAAACGGAGCTGTAATTTCTTCGTACACGTTTAAAAAATTCATATTATACCTCATTTAGAATGTAACCGACATAATGCCTTCGCTTATGCCGACACCAACACTTATGCAGAAAGTTTTTGAACCGTCTTTTACCATGCCGTTTTGTATAGCCTCATAAGCAGCTATCGGAACGTTGCTTGCACCTACATTTCCGTATTTATCGACAACGGAAACGACTTTCTTAATAAACTCCCCTGCATCAAAGCCCGATTCCTGTGCAAAAGTTCCTGCCATGCTGTTTATGAGCCATTTTGCGACCTGAGTGGGAATTATACAGTCCGCATCTGCAAAAGTCATACCGAAAATATCTTTTATTTCCGGACAAATTGTCTGATAGATTTCTTTCTGCTTGTCAACTATTCCCTTTGTAGTGCCTGGGACATACATTTTGTCGGGGTCACGGGGATAAATAACTCCCCCGCCCCATGTTACATTGTGATTCCAAGAATCGGAATAAGTTCTGAAATACGTCTGATTTATGCCTCTGTCCTGTTCGTCCGAGGCACGCAGAAGAAATGCTCCGCCGCCGTCACCAAGGGAAAGCGTTACGGGTGCAAGCGTAACAAGTTCTTCCTTGTTGTCATAGTCATATTTTATCCACTGTGAGAAAACTTCTCCCGACACAACAAGAACAGTTTCGGCTTTGCCTGTTTTAATGAGGCTGTCCGCAACGTCTACTCCGCTGAGAAAAGCGTTGCAGGCATTTTTAATATCAAAAACAAAGGCATTTCTGATATTAAGCTTATCCGCAACAACATTTGCTGTGGCAGGTTCAACGAAATCATGAGTTACTGAACAGAAAAGAAGTGCATCTATTTCGGACGGTTCAACGCCTGCCTTCTTCATCGCATCAAGCCCTGCTTTTGCGGCAATATCCGAACAGTATTCACCTTTTGCGGCATAATGTCTTGTTTCGCAGCCCGTAAGCATTTTGCACAAGCCTGATTTAACACCGAATTTTGAAAAATGTGCCATTTCTTCAACTTCTGCGGAAGTAACAATTCTTTCGGGCATATATCTGCCCACACTCAAAACCTTAGCTTTTTTCATTTTATGTTCCTTTCAGTTCTGTAATTCTTTAATAACCTGTGCTATATCCGCAACAGTTTCAAATCTTTCTATTGCAAGGGAATCAAGCGGTACGGTTACATCAAAAGCCGATTCAAATTCGGAAATAAGATTTACAACATCGAAAGAATCAATAAATCCCCCCGAAATAAGCTCCAAATCGTCTGTAAGTTCAATACCTTCGAGTTCATCAACATAGCTTCTTAAAATTTCTTTTATTTTCTCATTCATGAGAATATCTCCTTTCTTATCTGCAAAGAATATCCTTGTCAAGCCCCATAACATCAAGGGCATTGACAATATTTTCCTCTGTAATCGGTGTGTTTATTAATATTTCAGCCTGCTCCCTTGACATTTCGTCCGAACGCACAAGGTCACTGAACTCTGTTTCGTGCTGAGAATAGCCGAAATCTTTTACAGCGAGATACTGCGAAACATAATTGAACGCACAGTTTGTCGAATGTGCGGGCCAACTGTTTTCGGGAAGCCTGAAATTATATTTTTCTTTAAGCGTCTGTATTATCTTTTCTTCGTCATAGTCAAGATATTTAAATGGGGAAATCTGAGTAACTCCTCTGCGGTATTTTGCCGCATAAAGAATCGGGTCTGAAAAAAGTTCCATATACTCGGCAAATGAAGGGTCTGAACCAAGAACTTCAAGGGTATTTCTGTCGGATTCCTTGAATATCCATGACAGTGCATTTTGTTTAAGATAAGACTGACCTTTTGTGTATCCGCCGAGTATGAGTTTTATGCCGTTCTGCATACAGAAATTTTTGATAACATCTTCAAGCAGAATATGACACACACGGCAGTAATAAATTCTCTTTCGGCTTTCGAGGAGCTTTTTGAAAATTCTTTTCATCTCATTTGTGCGGAATGTAACCCAGTCAATATTCATTGAATCAACGGCATTTCTGATATTGTCATACATTTCGGGCAGGGCAAAACCGTTATCAATGAAAAGTGCAAGAGGTTTAAGTCCGAGTTCATGTGCAACGGCAAGTGTCATTATGCTGTCTTTTCCGCCTGATACCGCAACCATACAGTCATATTTTCCGCTGTCCGAACGGAAACGGCTGATTTTTTTAAGAAAAATTTCTTTTTTCTCCTCGGAAGATTTGTTTTCAAACTGATTTACAACAGGCTTTTCAGAAGAAACAATTTCAAAATGTTCACGGCAAAGGTCACATATACCGTTTTCGTCAAATTCAAGTTCTCCCTTTACTTCTGGCATTACACAGCATTTACATCTGCGGACGGGTATATCTTCAAGGAGGTTTTTACTCATACAGCACCTTCTTTCAGGTTTACATATTTTCCGATTTCCTCTCTGATTTCGTCATTCCATTTATCAGAATCAAGACCGTTCTGAGCAAGAAAAGCATATGTAAGACGCTCAATTCCGAAAGCAAAACACGAACTGTGACAAAATGCACCGTTTTGCTTTGTGCGGATATTATATACCTTTGTGAAATGTGTTCTGTGGAAATTTGCGGAACTGCATGAGATATAATTTCCCGTTGACGGAATCAAAAGCTTAAACTCACGCTTTGAATCGCCCAACATCTGGAACAACTGCAATTTCTTGTAATTGCTTGCAAAGAATGAATCGTTTGCCGTGTCGATTTTGCAATTGAGATTGAATTTTTCACACCAGAAATCCCACAATGCATAGGCATTTTCTATATATTTCTTTGACTGTTCGGGAGTTCCGATAAATACATATTCTTTCATGTAAAATTCGTTAAGTCTTGCAAGCTCGGAAACATTGTTTCCCTCGTTTCTGAAACATTTTCCCGAAACCATTACGCAGGCAGGCTTTTCATCGGAAATTTCCTGATTTCTGAACATCGGATAAACAGGAACGCAAGCCGCAGTTCTGAGAACGTTTTCGGGAGTTCTTGTTTCGTCAAGAATTGATTCGTCCTTTATACCGTTCTTTGCAAATCTGTCAATAACCGATATATCGTTTTTCAGCGTTGTTTTGAACATTATATGGTGCGGGAATGTTTCAAAATATTTTCCCTCCTCATAATCCGCAACGGGAATAAGAACGGGTACTTCATAATTGACTTTATCAAGTTCGGGAAAGAGTTTTTCTGCGGAATCCTCAACTTTGCGGCAGAAATAACGGAATACTTTCAGAAAGATACCGCTGTACGCAAAAACACCGCTTCCAAGCTGTCTGACAATGCCTTTGTCAAGCATGGGCTGGAAAATATCCTCATTGTTGAATGTTTTCCTGTCGGTGTGGTCGGTGAGAGTTTTAACCTTAACTTCCGTAACTTTCTTGTTAAGTTTTGAAAGTATCATCTTTTCGAGTTCTTTAATTTTTTCGATGATAGTTTCCTCGTCCGTACCCTCGTATGAAACAGTAACTTCATCGCCGTTTCGTGTGATATCCTTTACATTTTCCGATATGTAGGAAAGCATTTCCGTAAAGAAAACCCTGTCGCTTTCGGGAAGCTGTGCAAGACTGTAAATGTATTCTTTCATTGTAAAATCTCCTTATTTTTATTATGTGGCTGATTTTTCGTAAAGATGAGAGTTCACAAGAATGATTCTCTCATCAATGCCTTTTTTTGAAATAATAATATTGTTTTCTTTTATTTCAACGGAATCCTGTTCAGCCTTTGATGCTTTTTCAATTTTGTATCTGTCCCATTCGTAAACGCACGAATGAAGGCGAATATGCGGTTTTGTGAGCGTATTCAGTATGCCGTAATCCATAGCACGGAGAAAAGCAGACATTTTTCTGAAATTCCACTTGGTATTTAAAAATCCATGGTTCGGAACGTCTTTTATCCTGTGCATAACGGAATTTTCAATATTCTTTTGATTTATGCTGCTGATTTTATCGTCCGAAAGCAACTGCGGAATAATTTCAAGAAATGCCTCATATGCCAAATCAGACTGTTTTTTCAGAAGTTTAAGAGATGTCATATTCTCATCAAGGGTTATTTTTTTCTGTATGAGAATTTCTCCCTCATCAATTGCAGGTCTTATTCTGTGCCATGTTATGCCTGTCACGCTGTCCATGTAGTATATTGCCCAAGCCTCTGCATTCATTCCTCTGTGATACGGGAGCAGGGCATTGTGATAGTTTATTCCCTTGAAATTTTCGTGTTCAATGACTTTTTTCGGGAATATATAGGTATTTATTGCACTGAAAACGAAAATTCTGTGTTCCGAAAGGTCTTTCATAAGTCTTTCGGTCATCTTTGCGGAATCCATTGATTCATATGGGATTTTCTTTTTCTCGCACATTCTTCTCACGGAAGAAGCCTCTGCAATCTGTTTTTCGTAAACGACAGGCGAAAGATTTTTTGATTTCAGATATTCGGCAATCTGTACCGTAAGTTTTCCCGAACCGATAACAATGTATTTTTTGCTTTCCGACATACTAAACCCCTTTCAAAATTAGTTATAACTAACTCATAATCAAATAAATAAGCTATCGCTTTTAAAAAGCATAATAGCCTGACTGACGGATTTTAAATCTCCGCAATATTGCATTTAAATTATACATGATATTTTTTCCCTTGTCAACAGCATTTTACACATTCTCAACATTTGTATATTTCTTTCGATAATTTTATAATAAATTTATGCATATTTCCGAAAAATTCGCCGAAAATAAATTTTTATTCGTGTTATTTAAAAGTATATTAATAAAATCCCGTCAGATAAAAAACTGTTGACAAAGAAATTAAAACGTGATATACTTGTTTCTGACATATGTGAGCAGAACTGATTTTTTTATAAAAATCTTTTTTTATGCTTTATTAGTTAGTATAATCTTACTTTTTTAGGAGGAAGAAAATTGTATTTGTTTTGTTTAAGTTATGCAGGCGGTTCTGCAAATATTTATAACAAATGGAAGAAAAAATCTGAATTTATTGACGTTATTCCGATTGAACTCGCAGGTCACGGTTCAAGAATGAGGGAACAGCTTTCCTCGGATTTTGATGTTATCGTTGATGATGTGTATGCAAGAATCCGTGCCGAAATCAAGAAAAACAATATCGAAAAATATGCCGTTTACGGTCACAGCATGGGCTGCTGGATAACTTTTGAAGTCGCAAGAAAACTCTTTTCGGATAAGGATATGCCGAATCCGCTGAGGCTTTTCTTTTCGGGGAACTGTACTCCCGAATGTCGTGACTATGATGTCTGCGTGGATTCCATGAGCGACAGCAGTTTCAGGGAAATGATAATAAATTACGGCGGTGTCCCCGATACGGTCATAGAACACCCCGAAATACTGGACTTTTTCATGCCGATAATCAAATCCGACTACTGCGCCCTTGCATCTTACAATCACAAATACGAGCCGTTCCGCTTTAACTGCGATATTTCGGTAATGAACGGAATAAATGACGAATTTGACGAAAAAAAGGTAAACGAATGGAAAAAATATGCGGGCAGAAAATTCAGAATAAGAAATTTCAATGACGGGCATTTTTTCATAAATTCGCTTAATGATGAGGTTTTTGACAGCGTATGCCGTGACCTTAAAGAAAGCATTTCGGAGGAGATAAATTATGCATAAGGTAACTGAAAACAAAGAATTTTTCCCCCTGACAAACTTGCAGAAAGCCTATTTTGTCGGCAAAGACAAGGGATTTGAAGCTGGCGGTATCCCGACTTATATCTATCATGAATTTGAAAACGATTTTGAACATGACAGATTTGAAAAAGTTTTAAATAAAACTATCGTCAATCAGCCTATGTTAAGGGCGAAATACGAAAATATATCGGGACAGAGAATTGTTTCCGCCGAAGAATTTGGATATTATCATGTTAAAAATTACGATTTTTCGGCACTTTCCGATGAAGAACAGGAAATAAGAATTTCCGAGATAAGAGAAGAAATACTCTCCTCTCTTAAAAATTCCGAGGAGATGTTTGTATTCCGAACAGCATCGCTGAACAACGGAAAAACCTGTATTTTCAGTGGCTGCAACCTCCTTGTGGCAGATGCATTCAGCCTTGTTTTCATATGGCTCAGGGAATTGAAATCAGGCTATGAAAACGATACGGAAGATGAAATTTCTCCGCTTGGTTTTTCCGACTATGTGGCTATGAAAGAGGCTGAAAAAAATACCGAAGCTTATGAGGCTGACAAAAAATTCTGGAAGGAAAAACTTTCCGAAATATCGCCTGCTCCCGATATTCCGATAAAAAAAGAAGGGCTTTCGGAAATTCCCGAAGGCAAAAGATTAAAAGCCTATATCGAAAAAGAAAAATGGCAGTCCGTAAGAAAAATATCTTCAAAAAAACGTGTCACGCCTACGGTCACGGTTATGACAGCTTATTCAATGACTCTCGGACTTTGGAGCAATCAGGAGAGTTTCTGCATTAATATGCCCGTAATGGACAGACCCCACAACAGTAAACAGAATATAGATTTTTCCAATGTAATAGGCGATTTCACCTCCGTAAGACTTATTGATATAAAGAATGAATTAAAATCGGGACTGAATTTCTGGGAGTATGCGGAAAATGTAAAATCCGCACTCAAAACGGCATCAAGACATAAAAGATATGACGGAACGGAAATAATAAAAGATATCGTGCG